>JANOEG010000302.1:0-6341 GCA_031413095.1 Burkholderiales bacterium
GCCGCGCTGACGCAGATTCCATGTCGGCACGGGCTCTCAACACGCAGCCCACCACAGATGCCGGATATACGACTGCAGGCTCAACCCTTCGTGCACTTCACAGATCGATCAATCGCTGGTGTTGGCGGGGGAGTCCATATATGACGGGTTAGGCGCCACGCCGGAAGTCCGGACAGTGTGTGATGGGTTTCGGCGGGGGCGCGAAGAGGCGCCAAAGACCGCGGCCTGACGACGGCTGTGGGCACACGATTGCGCCAGCGAGCTCAATCGCTTGAGCCGGCAGCTTAAGGTCATAGCGCACCAAGTCGACCAACCCGTGGTGGTCCAACCGAAACGTGAGCACCTCTTCGACCGACTGCTCCTCGGGCGGGCCAAGCACGTAGTAGAGCTGCACATAGACCAACCCTTCTCGATACCTAACTTCGGGTTCGTTCGATCGGATGCGCTGCGCCTTCGCCAAAGAAGCAGGAACTCCCGCCAGCCTGCTGCGTGCATCCTCCAGCGTATGCGCACGTTTCACCTCAGCTGACGCCTTGTACCAGATTGCATCTAGATTGCCGCTCGCCAACTCTGCGGCGACCTTCTGCGCAGCGGACTCGGCGCGACCGATGTACTGCTCATCGGCACAGGACGCCAAAGCAAGCGCAAAGCACAGGACGGCGACCGACCGAGTCATGGCGCCTAACCTGATATGGGGCGACAGTTTTGCTGCATAACCTGGCTTCGGCTGCAGCGCCAAGCCGTTGTTGCCGTTGAATTTTTTGCCCACGGTGCATGTTATCCGCAGCCTAAAGCGCCGGCAAAAGCGGCACGCGCGCCCAGAGTTGGGGCGGCTCGTGAGTGCGGGGGCGGCGCGGTCACTTCGCACCCCATCCGGCGCGCGAGTCGCTGCGCAGCACCCGGGCCGCGGCGCGGGTCTGCTCGGCATGCTGCACAAGCGACATCACGCGTGGCAGTTTTCCTTGATCTCGATCAGCTCGAGCCGGCTCGTGACGTTGGCAGTGAAGGTGTCGCAACCGCTCGTGCCAGCAGCTCATACGACCGCAGCCGCGCCGCGTGATCGTGCACCGCCCCTGCCACGATCAGTTCGTCGGCCGCAGTTTGTTCGACGATCGACGCCAGTTGCCGCTGCACCGACGCAGGCGAGCCGCAAGCCGACGCGGCCAGCATGCGCTGCACATTGAACTTCTCCTGCGGCAACCACATCGATTCCAGCAACGCCGGCTCGATCGGCCGCGGCAGCGGGCCGCGTTGGCCGCGCTGCATGCCGAGAAAACGCTGCTGGATCGACGTGAAGTGGAACGCGGCCTCGTCGTCGGTGTCGGCACAGACGACGTTCACGCCGACCATCGCATGCGGTTTCGGCCAGTCGGCTGACGGCCGGTAGCCTTCGCGGTAGACGTGCAGCGCCTGCAGCAGCAGGTCCGGCGCGAAGTGCGAAGCAAAGGCGAACGGCAGGCCGAGGTGCGCGGCGAGTTGCGCGCTGTACAGGCTCGAGCCGAGCAGCCAGATCGGCACCTGGGTGCCGATGCCGGGGATCGCGCGCACCGGCTGCGGCCGCTCGGGTGACGGCTCGCCGAGATAGGCCTGCAGCTCCATCACGTCGCGCGGAAAGCCCTCTTCCTCGTCGCTGGCGTCGAGGTGCCGCCGCAGGGCGCGCATCGTCAGGCGGTCGGTGCCGGGTGCGCGGCCGAGGCCGAGGTCGATGCGGCCTGGGTAGAGCGTGGCCAAGGTCCCGAACTGTTCGGCGATGACCAGCGGCGCATGGTTGGGCAGCATGACGCCGCCGGAGCCGACGCGGATCGTCTTCGTACCGCCGGCGATGTGGCCCACCAGCACCGCCGTGGCCGAGCTGGCAACGCCGTCCATGTTGTGGTGTTCGGCCACCCAGTAGCGGCGGTAGCCCCAGGCTTCGGCGTGTTGGGCGAGGTCGAGGCTGTGCGCCAGCGCCTGCGCAGCGGTGCTGCCGTCGACGATGGGGGCGAGGTCGAGGACCGACAGCGGAGGAAGGGGCATGGCGGCCATCACTGCCACCCGTCGCCCGGCATGATGCGGCGCATGAACTGATCGAAAAGAGGCACGGTAAAGGCGGTGTCGCCGTGGTTCGGGCTCCAGATCATGCCCTTGGCGATCAGCTTGTTGCGCGTCGGCCCCAATGACGTGACCTCGCGCTTCAATTTCTCGGCAATGCTGCCCGAGCGGTGCGGCCCCGGCCCGAGTTCGGCCATCGCGCGCAGGTACTTCTTCTCAGTGGGCGTGAGGCGATCAAAGCGCACCCGGAAAAAACTTTCGTCGAGCGCGGCGATCGCCGACGCGGTGGCGCTCTTGACGTCTTGCACGCGGATCGGCGACGATTTGGCCGCGTCCCACGCATGCTTGCCCCACTCTTGCAGAAAGTACGGGTAGCCCTGCGACTCGGCAACGATCATGTCGGCCGCCTCGGCCACGATTTTCATGCCCTGGTCGGTGACCGGCTGGGTGATGGCCAGACGCGCCGCAACCGTGTTCAACGGGCCGATCTCGGGGAAGTCGAACAGGCGTTCGGCATACGACTTTGCATTGCCCATGTGGCCACGCAATTGCGGCAGGCCAGCGCCGACGAGCATCACCGGCACGCGGCGCTGCGCGCAGCGGTGCAGCGCGGTGATCAGCGCCGCAAGCTCGGCCTCTTCGACGTACTGCAACTCGTCGATGAACAGCACGAGCGCGGTCTCGGCTTTCTGCGCCGCCACGCCGACCACTTCGAGCAAGGCCTGCAAGTCGTGTTCGAGGTCGCCGTTGTCGGCCAGGCCCGGCTCGGGGTCGAAGTCGAGGCCGACCTCGATGTCGGCAAATTTCACCTTCAGCGACTTGGCGAACCCGGCCAGCGCTCGCAGCGCGCGCTTCGCGCCCTCCTGCGCCTTCTTGTTGCGGCTCATGCGCAGCATGGCCTGGCGCAGTTGCGGCGCCAGCAGCGCCGGCAGCGAACGCCCTTCCGGCGCTTCGATGCGCACGGTGTGGATGCCGCTGGCTTCGGCGTCGTCGCGCATGCGGTCGAGCAGCACGGTCTTGCCAACGCCGCGCAGTCCGACCATCAACACGCTCTTGGTCGGCAGACCGCGGCGCACGCGTTCGATGGCCACACGCACCGCCTCGCGCACGTCGTCGCGGCCAGCGAGTTGCGGCGGCGGCGTGCCGGCGCCGGGGGCAAAGGGGTTCAGGACCGGGTCCATGCGGCGGAGTTTATATCGAAATTACTATGTTTACTGAAACTTGATAACTTAGATAATATTGGTCAAACTGCCACCGTCGGGCGGGCGTACCGCCCCGCGGCGCTGGCAACGCCCGAGTGCCGGAGGAAGCCTCGGCCTTGCTGGCACACTTGACCATGACCCAGCCCCTCCTGCAAGCCGCCGACCTGCGCGGCGCGGCGCAACTGACCACCGACGCCGTCGAGGGCCTCGCCAGCCTCGTCGAGGCGATGCACGCGCGCATCGCGTCCTTGCCCGGCGTGCCGGTGGCGCCCGACGAGCGCACGACCGGCATCACCGGCCTCGTCTACAAATCGGTGCGCGGCGTCACGCGGATTGTTGGCGGCAGTGTCGATGGGCTGCTCGGCTGGCTCGGCCCGACGCTCAGCGCGGCCGGGGTGGGCAGCCTGCCGCAGGCCGAGCGCGAGGCGGTCATCGCGGCGCTCAACGGCGTCATCGGCGACCACCTCGCCGCCACCGACAACCCGCTAGCGATCACGATGGCATTCCGCCACCTGGGCAAGCCGCTCGTGCTCGACCGCTTTGCGATGCGCCTGCGCCTGCGCCTGCGCGACGCCGGGCCGCGGCCGCTGGTGCTGCTGCACGGCCTGTGCATGAACGATCTTCAATGGCAGCGCGACGGCCATGACCACGGCGCCGCGCTGGCGCAGGAGGCCGGCTACACGCCGGTTTACCTGCACTACAACAGCGGCCTGTCGGTCTCGACCAACGGCCGCATCCTGGCGCAACAGATGGAGCGCCTGCTCGATGCCTGGCCCGTGCCGATCGAGCGCATGGCGATGATCGGCCACAGCATGGGCGGCCTGGTGGCGCGCAGCGCGCTGCACCACGCAGTGCTGATCCAGCGCGGCGGCCTGCGCTGGACAGCACGTGTCAACGACCTGGTCTGCCTGGGCACGCCGCACCAGGGCGCACCGCTGGAAAGCGCGGGTCACGGCGTCGACGTACTGCTCGGTGCGGCGCCGTACGCCGCGCCTTTGGCGCGCTTGGGCCAGATGCGCAGCGCCGGCATCAATGACTTGCGCCACGGCAACATCGTCAGCAGCGGCGATGGCACACAGCGGCAGGACGCCGTGCCGCTGCCGGCCCGGACCAGCTGCTACGCGGTAGCGGCGAGCCTCGGCCCGGCCGGCGGCAGCGTGAAGGAGCACCTGCTCGGCGACGGCCTGGTGCCGGTGGCCAGCGCGCTCGGACAGCACCGCGAGCCGGCACGGCGGTTGGCCTTCGACCGTGAGCACCAGGCGGTGGTGCAGAAGACGAGTCACCTCGCCCTGCTGTCGAGCACCGAGGTCTTCGACTTGCTGCGCAATTGGCTGCGCTGAACTACGTCAGCCGGCCTATTTTTTGAGCCGCCCCAAGCGCTTGGCGTTGCCGACGGCACGGCGGTGCACCGGCGCCATGCCCTGACTCATGACCTGAAGTGCGTGCCGGGCCAGCGTGTTGCCAGTCGGCAGCAGCGAGGTCGGTCGTGCCATCGACCACGGCGCCATCGCCGCGGCACGCCACATCGACGCCGCCATCTGCTGCTGCGCCTTCATCGCCGCCATGCCCATCGCGGCCCACGACTCATAGAACGCAGCCGACTTCTCCGCGCCCATCTGCTTGAACTCCTTGCGGTCGCGCGCGCTCGGATTCGGCCCGGCCGCGGCCATGCGGCCGACGCGGTGCGCGATGACTTGCGGCACCGCCATCGACAGACCGAGGGCTTGTTGGGCGAGTTTGCGTTGGGCGCGTGATGGCATGGTGAACCTTGGTGCGAGTGAATTGCCCGACTTTAGCGGCGCGTCGCCAGGCCGATGCCCGCCAGCACCAACACCGCGCCGACAAAGTGGAATCGCTCGATGCTTTCGCCGAGCACCAGCCACGCCGCCAGCGCCGCATACAGCGGCCCGAAGTACAGCACCATGCCGACCCGCGCCGCGCCGAGCACGCGCTGCATGTGCGAGTAGGCGCCATACGCCGCAGCGCCGGGGATCAGCGCCGAGACCAGCACCAGGCCGAAACTTTTCCATGACAAGGTCGAGGGCCACCACCACACAGCCTCGATCACGGTGAAGGGCACGAGCACGATAACGCCGCCGCAGGCGATCAGCGTCAGCCGCGCCAGCGCGCCGAAGGCCGACGGCCAAGCGCGCAGCAGCAACGAATACGCCGCCCAGCAGACCATGGCCACGGCGATCCAGGCATCGCCGCCGTTGATGCGCACGTCGGCCAGCGCCTGCCACTGACCCTTGATGATGATGTGCAGCACGCCGCCGATCGCAAACGCCACGCCGAGCCATTGTTTGACGCCGAATCGTTCATGCAGCCACAACGCGGAGGCCAGCGCGATCAGCACCGGCGAGCCGGCGTAGATGAGGCCGATGTTGACCGCCGTGGTGCTGCGCCCGCCGATGTACACGAAAGCGCCGCAGACCCACATGCCCAGGGCGCCGAGGACGATGAAGTGCCACGCTTCGGCTCGGATGTGCTCGCGCTTGGCCACGATCTCGCGCCAGCAGAACACGCCGAGCAGCGCTGCGGCGATGGCCCAGCGTCCCAGTGCCAGCATGTGCGGCGCGATCACGCCCGGCGCCCAGCGCGCGACGAGGTAGTTCACGCTCCACATCGCCGGCGCGATGAACAGCAGCGCGATGGCGAGGCGCCGCTCGCCGGCAGTGAACGGACCCGTGCCGTGGCTCAAAAAGGCGCACCCTCGATGGGTGCGCCGAACAGCAGGCCCTGCAGCTCCTGGCAGCCGAGGCTGACAAGAAAGTCGCGCTGGGCTTCGGTCTCGACGCCCTCGGCGATGACCTCGAGGCCGAGGCTGGCAGCGAGCGTGACGATCGCGCGCGCGATCGCGGCGTGGCCTGCGTGCTCCGGCAACCCGCGCACGAAGCTGCGGTCGATCTTGATGCGGTCGATCGGCAATTGGTTGAGCGTGCCGAGCGAGGAGTACCCGGTGCCGAAGTCATCGATCGCCACGCGCACGCCCAGCGCCCGCAGTTCGGTCAGCGTGGCCCGCACGGTATCGACGTCGTCCATCAGCATGCGCTCGGTGATCTCGACTTCGAGCAGGCGGCCGGGCACGCCGGCATCGGCCAGGGCCGC
>JANOEG010000303.1:0-3464 GCA_031413095.1 Burkholderiales bacterium
GATTTCCGTTTTCTGGAGCACATCAAATGGCAAAGATCATCGGCATCGACCTCGGCACCACGAACTCGTGCGTGGCCATCATGGAAGGCAACACCACCAAGGTGATCGAGAACAGCGAGGGTGCGCGCACCACGCCGTCGATCATTGCCTACCAGGAAGACGGTGAGGTGCTGGTCGGCGCGTCGGCCAAGCGCCAGGCAGTGACCAACCCGCGCAACACGCTGTATGCGGTGAAGCGCCTGATCGGCCGCAAGTTCACCGAAGGCGAAGTGCAGAAGGACATCGGCCTGATGCCCTACAAGATCGCCGCCGCCGACAACGGCGACGCCTGGGTCGAAGTGCGCGGCAAGAAGCTGGCGCCGCCACAGGTGAGCGCCGAGGTGCTGCGCAAGATGAAAAAGACCGCTGAGGACTACCTCGGCGAAGAGGTCACTGAGGCCGTGATCACGGTGCCGGCATATTTCAACGATTCGCAGCGCCAAGCCACCAAGGATGCAGGCCGCATAGCCGGTCTCGACGTCAAGCGCATCATCAACGAGCCGACCGCCGCTGCACTCGCTTTCGGCCTCGACAAGCACGGCAAGGGCGACCGCAAAATCGCCGTGTACGACCTCGGGGGCGGCACCTTCGACATCTCGATCATCGAGATCGCCGACGTCGACGGCGAGATGCAGTTCGAGGTGCTGTCCACCAACGGCGACACTTTCCTCGGCGGTGAAGACTTCGACCAGCGCGTGATCGACTACATCATCACCGAGTTCAAAAAGGATCAGGCGGTTGATCTCTCGAAAGACGTGCTCGCCTTGCAGCGCCTGAAGGAAGCAGCCGAGAAGGCCAAGATCGAACTCTCGTCCACAACGCAGACCGACATCAACCTGCCCTACATCACGGCCGACTCGTCGGGCCCGAAGCACTTGAATCTGAAGCTGACGCGGGCCAAGCTCGAATCGTTGGTCGAAGACCTGATCGACAAGACGATCCGCCCGTGCGAGATCGCGATCAAGGACGCCGGTGTGAAGACCAGCGAGATCGACGATGTGATCATGGTCGGCGGCATGACGCGCATGCCGCGCGTGCAGGAGCAGGTCAAAGGCTTCTTCGGCAAGGAGCCGCGCAAGGACGTGAACCCGGACGAGGCCGTGGCCGTCGGCGCTGCGATCCAGGGCCAGGTGCTCGGCGGCGACCGCAAGGACGTGCTGCTGCTCGACGTGACGCCGCTGTCGCTCGGCATCGAGACGCTCGGCGGCGTGATGACGAAGATGATCAAGAAGAACACCACCATCCCGACCAAGTTCGCGCAGGTGTTCTCGACGGCCGACGACAACCAGCCGGCGGTGACGATCAAGTGCTACCAGGGCGAGCGCGAGATGGCTGCGGGCAACAAGTCGCTCGGCGAGTTCAACCTCGAAGGCATTCCGCCGGCGCCGCGCGGCCTGCCGCAGATCGAGGTCACGTTCGACATCGACGCCAATGGCATCCTCCATGTCAACGCCAAGGACAAGGGCACCGGCAAGGAGAACAAGATCACGATCAAGGCCAACTCCGGCCTGTCGGAGGCTGAGATCGAGAAGATGGTCAAGGACGCCGAGGCCAATGCCGACGAGGATAAGAAGAAGCTCGAGCTGGTGCAGGCGCGCAACCACGCCGATGCGATGGTGCACAGCGTGAAGAAGACGCTGGCCGAGCATGGCAAGGAGCTCGGCGACGACGAGAAGACCAAGATCGAAGCGGCGATGAAGGAAGTGGAAGAGGCAATGAAGGGTGACGACAAGGACGCCATCACCGCGAAGACCGATTCGATGATGGCTGCAAGCCACAAGCTGTCGGAGAAGATGTATGCCGACGTGCAGAAGGCTGCTGCCGCGCAAGGCAACACTGAAGCGGCGCGGCCGGCGAACGACGCCTCCGAAGCGCGCGCCGGCAAGCCGATGGACGACGACAACGTGGTCGATGCAGAGATCAAAGAAGTCAAGAAAGGATAAATCGGACGGGCTGCGCCCGCCGATTTATCTCGCCGCGATGGAGCCGACGGGCCTTGCCCGCCGCTCATCGCGGCGTTTTCGCTGATTGCTGAGGGAACGCTGGAACATGGCCAAGCGCGATTACTACGACATCCTCGGGTTGCCGAAAAACGCGACCGAGGACGACATCAAGAAGGCCTACCGCAAGCTGGCCATGAAGTACCACCCGGACCGCAATCAGGGTGACGGCGCCAAGGCCTCGGAAGAGAAGTTCAAGGAGGCCAAGGAGGCCTACGAGATCTTGTCGGAGCCGCCGAAACGCGCCGCCTACGACCAGTTCGGCCACCAGGGTGTCGATCCCAACATGGGTGGATTTCGCGGTGGGCCCGGCCAGGAAGGCTTTGGCGGATTCGCCGAGGCGTTCGGCGACATCTTCGGCGACATCTTCGGTGGCGCGGCCGGTGGTGCTGCTGGCGGCCGTCGCGGTGCCAACGGGCAACAGGTCTATCGCGGCGCCGACTTGTCGTACGCGCTCGAGATCACGCTCGAAGAAGCGGCGCTCGGCAAGGACACGCAGATCCGCATCCCGAGCTGGGACAACTGCGAGACCTGCAAGGGCACCGGCGCCAAGACTGGAACCTCCGTCAAGACCTGCCCGCAATGCAACGGCTCGGGCGCAGTGCATCTGCGCCAGGGCTTCTTCTCGATCCAGCAGACCTGCCCGCAATGCCGCGGCGCCGGCAAGATCATTCCCGACCCGTGCACCACTTGCGCCGGCGCCGGCAAGGTGAAGAAGCAGAAGACGCTAGAGGTCAAGATCCCCTCAGGCATCAACGAAGGCATGCGCATCCGCTCGGCCGGCAATGGCGAGCCGGGCAGCAATGGCGGGCCGCCGGGCGACCTCTACATCGAGATCCGGGTCAAGCAGCACGAGATGTTCGAGCGCGACGGCGACGATCTGCATTGCACCGTGCCGGTGGGGCTGACGACGGCTGCCTTGGGGGGCTCGATCGAAGTGCCGACGCTGGCTGGCAAGGTCGAGATCGAGTTGCCTGAAAGCACTCAGCACGGCAAGACCTTCCGCCTGAAGGGCAAGGGCGTGAAGGGTCTGCGGTCGAGTTACCCAGGCGACCTGTATTGCCACGTCGTCGTCGAGACGCCGGTCAAGCTCACCGAGCACCAGAAGAAGCTGTTGAAGGAGCTCGACGAGTCGCTGCGCAAAGGTGGCAACAAGCACTCGCCCGACGACAAGAGCTGGGCGGATCGCGTCAAAGACATGTTCAAGTAGCCACCAACACGGTGTGATTAGAACAGAGTTTGTTGAGCGCCCTGCGTTGACACTTCTCGCCTGAATGTCGACAGATCGAGCGGCCTGCGCTCGGTGCGCAAGCCCAAGCGTTGCGTGGCCTTCTTGAAGCGCTGCGCCAGCAGTTCGGCCCACACGCCCTGCCCTGTCATCCGCGTCTGAAAACGTGGATCGTTGTCGCGCCCGCCGCGCATCTC
>JANOEG010000304.1:0-1595 GCA_031413095.1 Burkholderiales bacterium
GCGCACGCCGTGGCTTTCCATCAGCGCCTCGGCCTGGCGGCGCTGGAAGCGGCGCTCGAGGTCGGCGAGCTGTAGCGGGCTGTTGACACCGAGCACTTCGGTGTCGCTCTTGGCCTGCGTGGCCACCACCGGCACGCCCTCAGCCACCGCCATCGCGACGATGTCGGTCAGGTAGAACTCCTTCTGCGCGTTCTCGTTCTTCAGCGCCATCACGGCGCGCTTCAGCCACGCCGTCGGCGCGGCCAGCATGCCGGTGTAGATCTCGCGGATCGCGCGCTCGGCCTCGCTCGCGTCCTTGTGTTCGACGATCGCACGCACTTCTTGCTTGCCGTTGCGCACGATGCGGCCGTAGCCGGTGGCGTCGGCCAGCTCGATCGTCAGCAGCGCCAGCTTGGTGCCGCCGCAGGCCGCGACCAGCGCGGCGGCGGTGGCCGGCTCGATCAGCGGCACGTCGCCGTTGAGGATCAGCGTGGTGCCGCCGTCCGGCAGGTGGGGCACTGCCTGTTGCACGGCGTGGCCGGTGCCCAGTTGCGGCTCTTGCAGCACGCACAGCGCACCGCTGCCGGCGACGCTGGCACGCACCGCATCGGCGCCATGCCCGACGATCAGCAAGGTCTGGTCAGCCTGCAAGCCAGCCACCGCGTTCAGAACATGCTGCAATAGGCTCCGGCCGGCCAGGGTGTGCAGCACCTTCGGGTGGGCGGATTTCATCCGCGTGCCTTTGCCGGCGGCCATGATCAGAACCGAAAGCGTTGAAGTCATGATGTGGAAGAACTGGTCGAGGTTGCGCTGGATTATCGGGGTGGCGATTGCGCTGTTGCTGGTCGGCTGCAGCGTGCTGCGCATCGGCTACAGCCAGGCGCCGACCTTGGCCTACTGGTGGATCGACGGTTATGTCGATCTGAACGACGAGCAGACGCCGAAGCTGCGCGAGGCCATCGACCGCTGGTTCGAGTGGCACCGCCGCGTCGAGATGCCGCGCTACGCGGCACTGTTGGCGCGCGCGCAGCGCGAGGTCATGGAGCCGACGCTCAGCACGGCGCAGTTGTGCGCCTGGCGCGATGAAGCGCAGCGTCGCCTCGACGCGGCGCTTGATGAAGCCACGCCGGCCTTTGCCACGCTGATGGCCTCGCTGACGCCGGAGCAGATCCGCCACATGGAACGCTCGATGGCCAAGGACGGCGAGGAGCTGAAGCAGGACTTCGTCCAACCCGACAAGGCCGAGCGCGCCAAGGCGTCGTTCAAGCGCACGCTGGAGCGCTACGAAAACCTCTACGGCAAGCTCGACGATGCGCAGCGCGCCAAGCTCGCGCAGTTGCTCGCGGCGTCGCCGTTCGACGCCGAGCGCTGGCTCGCTGAGCGCGAGCGCCGCAACGGTGGCTTGGTGGCGACGCTGAGCACTGTCACTGCAGCCGCGCGCGACGCCACACCGGCGCAAGCCCAGGCTCAGGCGCAAGCGGCGGTGCGCATGCTGGCCGAGCGTGCATTGCGCTCGCCGCGCCCGGAGTACCGCGCCTACCAGGAGCGCCTGACGCAGGAGAACTGCGCGCTGGCCGCTGCCATGCACAACGCCATGACGTCGGCGCAGCGCCAGT
>JANOEG010000305.1:0-6282 GCA_031413095.1 Burkholderiales bacterium
ATCGACCCCACTTTCGCTCCGATGAGCTCTTCGGTTGACGGAGAGAGCCAGTTGCTGATGTCGATCAAGGACCATGTCAACGGGCAGCCAGCCAATGGACGACTGACGCCGGTGGATGTGGCCGCCAAGTTGAAGCAGTACGCCGACACCGGGCTGCAGAACGTGAGTGGGCTGAATCCCGGCACCAACAAGGATCTGAAGGAAACGCTCGGCGATGTTCGAGCCATTGCGGCGTTGGGCCGCTACTACGCCGAGAAAATCCTGGGCGCGATCGAGTTGTACCGCTATCAGAAGGACGCAGGCAACACGACGGCATTGGCGAATGCAAAAACGCACTTGCAGAACTCGGCGAATCACTGGAAGCAATACGCGACGGAGTGGTCTAGCCAGTACGGGCCTCAACGCCTGGGTCGGGTGAATGCGGTGATCGACATGGCGGCCCTGCAGGCGTCGGTGGACAAGGACATCCCGACGACGACGACACCACCACCTCCTCCCCCACCGCCGTCTGCGCCGTCCATCACCTCCTTCACCGTGGTGAACGCAGACACCGGCGCCGTCATCGCCACGCTCACCTCCAGCGGCACGGTATCGATCGCCAGCACGCCGAACATCAACGTGCGCGCCAACACGGTGAATGCTTCGAGCGTGTACTTCGTCGATGGCACAACCACGTTCTCAGACAACGCCAGTCCCTACGCCTACAAAGGCGATGGCAAGTGGTCTCCGGCCGCAGGCACCTATGTCATCAATGCCACGCCGTATCAAAACGACAACCGTGGCGGTGCATTCGGTACGACATCGGCCCTCACGCTGACCGTGGAAGGTGGTCCACCCATCGGCAACGCCTACGACATCACCGCCCTCGTGCTGGTCAACGCGAGCAACGGCGCGGTCATTCGCACACTGCAGACCAACGACACGTTGAGCCTCGGCAATCTCGGGGCGCCGAGCGTCAGCATCGAGGCGATTGCGAATTCGGGCGCGAAGAGCGTCAAGTTCGTGAGCGTGGAGGCGGGTGTCTCGCGCACCGAGGGCGGCGCGCCTTGGGCATTCCTCGGCAACAGCGGCAATACCTACACGCCCTGGACACCGGTGGTGAAGACCTATTCGATCACCGCCTCGGGCTACTCGGCCAGCGCAGCGTCGGGCACCGCGGGCAAGCCGTTGACGATCAACATCAACGTCGTGCCATAGTTGCTGTCTTGCATTTCCAATGGACCTTGTATGACGCACCCTTCCTTCAAGAAGCTCCTGTTGATCACGGCGGTAGCGACCTTGCACGGATGGGCCGCTGCACAAGCCTTCCCCAGCAAGCCGGTTCGGCTGGTCGTGCCCTTTGCGCCCGGCGGCACCACCGACCTGCTGGCCCGGATCGTCGCGGAGAAGATGGGGCCGGCCCTGGGCCAGACCGTGATCGTGGAGAACAAGGCCGGCGCGGGTGGCGCTCTTGGCGCCGCAGAGGTCGCCAAATCTGCGCCTGACGGCTACACCTTGCTGATGTCCTCGGTGTCCACGATGGTGACCAACCCGGCCATCAATCCTGCAACGCCGTATGACCCCGTCAAGGACTTCGCTCACGTCAGCAACGTCGCGGCCACGCCCAATGTCTTGGCCGTCCATCCAAGCTTCCCGGCCAAGGACTACAAGGCGCTTTCCGAGCTGCTGCAGAAGAGTCCTGGCAAGTACAGCTTTGGCACGGCCGGCAATGGAAGCATCGGCCACCTCTTGGGCGAGTTGTACAAGAGCATGGCCAAGGTCTATGTCACGCACATCCCGTATCGAGGCTCCGGTCCCGCGCTCAACGACGTCGTGGCCGGCCAATTGCCCATCATCGTGGACAACCTGCCATCGGCCCTGCCTTTCATCAAGGACAAGCGCCTCATTGCCATCGTCGTGGCGGCGCCGAGCCGGCTTGCGAGTTTGCCGGACGTGCCGACGTTTGCCGAGGTGGGCTTGGCGCCGGTCAATCGAATGTCTTTCCTCGGCGTGTCTGCGCCGAGAGGCACGCCCAAAGACGTGCTCGACAAGTTGAACGCGGCGGTGAAGACGGCCCTGGCCGATGCCGCCGTGAAATCGCGCATCGAAGCCAGCGGCGCCATTGTGGTGGGCAATTCCGCAGACGACTATCAAAAGCAGATCGGCGACGAACTGTTGATCTACCAGCGCGTCGTCCAGGCTCAGAAGCTCAAGCTGGAGTGACGCATCGCGGCCGCTGCTTCGGCGCGGCCACGTGTGGCGACCTTGGCCCTGCGCGAACCCACGTTCGCCTGCGCAGGGAACTCACAGCGTCAGACCTTCTTCCGACTTGCACCCAAACGTGAGGCGTGCAACCGCAGCGTGTGATGCGTTTGCAAAACTGCATTGAAGCGCTCTTGAAACGCTTGGCGCAACAGACTCTTTGCTTGGGCTCGTGTCACGGGCTTTGACAAGGGGAGTCGCCAGATGAAGCTATCGCGCGCATTTGCAGCCGCTGTGTGCGCTGCCGTTTTGTGGATGCCACAGTGGGCGGCCTCACAGACGGTCAGCAGTTTCACCGTCGTCAATGCCGACACCGGCGCCGACATCGCCACGTTCACGTCCAGCGGCACGGTGTCCATCGCCGGCACGCCGCGCATCAACATCCGCGCGAATGCCAGCAACGTCAAGAGCGTGGTGTTCACCGACGGCGGCAGCAGCAGCCGAACCGAGAGCACGGCGCCTTACGCCTACAAGGGCAACAGCGGAAGCGCCTACACCAAGTGGTCGCCGGCCGCCGGCACCTACGTCATCAACGCCAAGCCGTTTGCGGGCAGCGGCGGCACCGGCACGGCAGGTGCCGTGGCGACGCTCACCCTGACGGTCAGCTCCGCGTCCACGCCGCCGCCGACGGCTGCCCCCACGGTGAACAGCTTCACGGTCGTCAATGCAGACACCGGCGCCGATATCGCGACGTTTGTCGCCAGCGGCTCGGTGTCCGTTCTCAGCACGCCAAACATCAACATCCGCGCCAACGCGAGCAATGTCAAGAGCGTGGCCTTCACCGACGGCAAGGCCACCCATATTGAGAGCAACGCGCCCTATGCCTACAAGGGCAACAGCGGGAGCACCTACACCAAGTGGACGCCGGTCGCCGGCACCTACGTCATCAACGCCAAGCCGTTTGCGACCACGGGCGGCACCGGCACCGCAGGCGCCACGGCGACGCTGACACTCACGGTCACGGGCAGCGCCACGCCGCCGCCGCCGCCGCCGCCGCCGCCGCCGCCGTCAGGTGGTGACATGCCGGCCTCGCGCAATGAAGCCGCGCGCTTCCTGGCGCAGGCCACCTTCGGGCCGACGGACGCCGAAATCGACCGCTTGATGACCCTCGGCTACAAGGCCTGGATCGACGGGCAAATCACTGCTCAGCCCAGCGGCAGCCACCAGGCGTTCTTCGAGCAACTCAATTCGGGCGGTGGCGCCAGCGACAAGGAAGTCGGATCTGCCTTCTGGAAATTTGCGCTGACAGGGCAAGACCAGTTGCGCCTGCGTATGGCTTATGCGCTGTCGCAGATCTTCGTGATCTCGCTCGAAGACGGCGACGTGGACAACTACGACCGTGCCGTTGCCGCCTGGATCGACATGCTGGGCAAGCACAGCTTCGGCAGCTACCGCGCGCTGTTGAACGAGGTGTCGCTCAACCCGATGATGGGCATGTACCTGACGCACATCGCCAACCAGAAGGCCGATGCGGCGACCGGCCGTGTGCCTGACGAAAACTATGCGCGCGAGGTGATGCAGCTGTTCAGCATCGGCCTCGTCGAGCTGAACCAGGACGGCAGCCCGCGCAAGGCCGGCAACGGCGCGCTTGTCGAAACCTACACACCGGCCGACGTCTCGGAGCTGGCCAAGGTCTTCACCGGCTGGAGCTGGGCCTGCCCCGCCCCGTCTGAAAAGAGCTGCTTCCTGCGCGGCGAATCCAACGGCCGCGAAGACTCCGAGCGTGATCTGAAGCAGATGATCGCCTACCCGGCCTATCACAGCACCGAGCCCAAGACCTTCCTCGGCACGACGATCCCGGCACAGACTCCCGCGGCGGAAAGCTTGCGCATGGCACTCGACCGGCTGGCCACGCATTCCAACGTCGGGCCTTTCATCGGCCGCCAGTTGATCCAGCGCTTCACCACCAGCAACCCCAGTCCCGCTTATGTGAATGCGGTGGCGGGCGCGTTCAACAACAACGGGTTCGGTGTGCGCGGCGACCTGCAGGCCGTGATCAAGGCGGTGTTGCTGCACCCCGAAGCCCGTGTCGTGAGCGACACCTCGGGCAAGGTGCGCGAGCCGGTGCTGCGTCTGACGGCATTCATGCGCGCCTTCCCGCACCGCAGCGTCTCGGGCAAGTACGAGATCGAAATCCTCAGCAGCCCCGCCAACGCGTTGGCCCAGGCGCCGATGCACTCGCCTTCAGTGTTCAACTTCTACCGGCCCGGCTACGCGGCGCCGGGGACGAAGAGCGCCGCGCGCAATCTGGTGGCGCCCGAGTTGCAACTCGTCAACGAAACCAGTGTCGCCGGCTACGTGAACTTCATGCGCGACAGCATCAGCGGCGGTGTCGGCTTTCCCGCCGGCTCGGCCCTGGGCCGGCGCGATCTTCAAGGCGACTACTCGGCCGAGCTCAAAGTGGCCGACAACGTGGCGGCTCTGGTGGACCGCGTGACGACCCGCCTGGCCTATGGCGCCGTTGGCGCGACGCGCCGCGACCAGATCATCGAGGCCGTCAACAGTATCGCCATCCCAGGCAGCGGCAGTTCGCAGTCGCAGATCGACACTGCCAAGCGCGCGCGCGTCAACGCGGCCATCCTGCTGACGGTGGCCGCCCCCGAGTTCGTGGTGCTGAAGTAATCAGGAGCAGACCAACATGACATTCCCCAAGACCTTCAACGGCGCCCCGGCGATTCACCACGATGCCTCGCGCCGTCTCTTCATGCGCCACGCCAGCGCGATCTCGCTGGCCGCCGGCGCCGGGGCGCCGCTGGCCCTGAACCTGCTGGCGGCCGGCTCGGCCGCGGCGCAGACCGCGGGCGACTACCGCGCCATCGTGTGCCTGTTCATGTTCGGTGGCAACGACTCCTTCAACATGGTGCTGCCCACCGACAGCGCCACCTGGAGCGCGTACACCGGCACACGCTCCTCGATTGCGCTGCTGCCCCCGGGCACGCTGCCCAACGCGGGCGCCAGCGGGGGCTCACCGGCACGACTGGGCGGCGTGCTGCCGATCGCGCCCACCAACCCGCAAGGCCGCAGCTATGCGCTCAACCCGCTGATGGGCAGCCTGCAGTCGATGTTCGACACCGATCGGCGCCTGGCCGTCGTCGCCAACGTCGGCCCGCTGGTCACACCCACCACCAAGGAGCAATACGCGCTGACCTCGCACCCGCGGCCGTTGCGCCTGTTCTCCCACAACGACCAGCAGAGCACTTGGCAGACCATGCAGCCCGAGGGCGCCGTGCGCGGCTGGGGAGGGCGCATGGCCGATGCCGTGGCGGCCGCCAACAGCCAGGCCGTGTTCACGGCCATCTCGGCCGCGGGCACTGCGGTGTGGCTGACCGGCCAGAACGTGCGCCAGTACCTTGTGAGCGGGTCAGGCGCACCGCGCCTGGGCGGCGATGCCGTGGGCGCTGTCTACAACTCTGCCAAGGTCGGCAGCACGCTCGCGAGCATCACCGGCAGCGCTCAGAGCTCGCATGTGTTCGAAGCCGACGTCGCGGAGATCGCGCAACGTTCGATCGCGGCCGAACGCATCTTGAGTGCCAAGCTCCTGCCGGGGACCAACCCCGCCACCGACACCGCGCTCCAGTTCATCGACCCGCTCACCGGCAAGGCCGAGTTCAATCCCGTCGCGCAGCAGTTGCAGATGGTGTCGCGACTGGTCCAGGCGGGGATGTCGGGCGGCATCGGCGTGCGGCGCCAGGTGTTCTTCGTGAGCCTGGGCGGCTTCGACACGCACAGCGGCCAGAACCAGACCCATGCGGTGTTGATGGCACGCGTGGCGCACGCCATGCGCTACTTCGACACCGCGCTGGGCGCCTATGGCGCGCGCAATGCCGTCACCACCTTCACCGCGAGCGACTTCGGCCGCACGTTCACCAGCAATGGCGACGGCACCGACCACGGCTGGGGCGCGCACCAGTTCGTGATGGGTGGTGCCGTGCGCGGCGGCGACTTGTACGGCACTTTCCCCACGCTGGTGGCAAGGAAGTCGGGTTCGAGCGAGTTCTTGAGCCCCGATCAGGTGCGCAACGGCGCGATGCTGCCCACCAC
>JANOEG010000306.1:0-22188 GCA_031413095.1 Burkholderiales bacterium
CTCGTCTGGCTTATCGATTTCACTCTCGAAACGTCTCATGCCGACCATCCAAAACTCGTCTCGCGGCCAAGTTGTCCAGATCTGGGGCAAGGCCTATGTCCGTGGAACGGATGGCGTGTGGCGCCCGCTGGTGATCGGCGAGACGGTGCCGCAGGGCGCGGAGATCCTCACCGAGCAGGACGCGATCGTGATGATGACGCGCAGCGAGACACCGCTGCCGAAGATCGCCGAGAGCCCGGTCGAGCGTGCGATTGCCGCGGTCGAGAACAACGAAGCCCCTCCGGCCGCCGGCTTGCTCGGTGGCGGCAGCGGCGATCTGCAGCCGGGCCTGCGCGTCGATCGCATCGTGGAATTGGTCACACCGGGATCGCTCGTCAGCGGCCTGGATGCAGCGACGGTCGAGTTCGGCCGCGCGACGCGAAGCGACCCGGGCGCGTCGGCGATCGAAGCCCCGCGCCTCGTCGCCGCATCGTCGAGCATCACCTCGGTCGAAGAAGGCAGCTCGGTCAACCTCGGCCTGCCCCCACCGATTGGCCCGGGCACGCTGACGATCACCGTCACCGGCTTGCCGGCGATCGGCCAGGTCTTCACCGCCGCCGGCACACCGGTCACCGCCGGCACCGTGCTCACGGCCGACGAGCTCGCCGGCCTCATCTACACCCCGCCCGCCGACTACGTGGCCGGCACGCCGGTCGGCAGCTTCGGCTACACCGTCAACAACGGCATCGACAACGCCAATGGCGGCACGCGGATCGCAGTGACGCCGGTCAACGATGCGCCGCTGGCCATCGACGGCAGCCACAGTGGCGCCGAAGACATCCTGCTCGACGTGTCGCTAAGCGGCACCGACATCGACGGCACCGTGGCCAGCGTCAGCGTGGCCACGCCGCCAACCAACGGCACATTGCTGCTGCGCGACACGCTCGCCCCGGTGGCCGTGGGCGCGCTGCTTACGCCGGCACAAGCCGCAGGCCTCGTCTTCCGCCCGAATCCGAACTGGAACGGCAGCACGTCGTTCACTTTCACTGTCACCGACAACGACGGCGCGGTTTCCGCACCGGCGACGGTGCAGTTGCAGATCACGCCGGTCAACGACCCGCCGCTGGCCGTCAACGACAGCTCGAGCACCGTCGCCCAGGCGCCCGTCACCGTGGCCGTTCTCGGCAACGACAGCGACGCCGACAACGACCCGCTCACCGTCACCAACGCCACGGTGTCCGCCGCGCTCGGCAGCGTCGTCGTCAACGGCAACGGCACGCTGACCTTCACCGCCGCGCCCGGCGTCACCGGCCCGGTGGCCATCAACTACACGATCGCCGACCCGAGTGGCGCCACATCCACCGCCACGCTGACGATCAACGTCGCTGCAGCGCCGACCGTCACTGTCGATGCGCCGGCGTTGACCAACGACACCACGCCAACACTGACCGGCAGCAGTAACCTGCCGCCGGGCTCTACGGTCACGCTCACCGTCACCGGCGCCAACGGCGCGGTGCAGACCTTCACCACCACCGTGCGTGCCGATGGCACGTACAGCGTCGATGTGCCGGCGCCGCTGGCCGAAGGCCCCTACACCGCCGTCGCCAACGTCAACGGCCCTGGCGGCACCACGGCAACGGCCAACGACAACGGCATCATCGACGTCACGCCGCCTGTCATCACGGTCGATGCACCGGCGCTGACCAACGACAGCACGCCGCCGCTCACTGGCACGACCGACCTGCCGCCAGGCTCGACGATCACGCTGACCGTGACCGGCGCCAACGGCGTCTCGCAACTCTTCAGCACCACTGTGCAAGCCGGCGGCGTGTTCAGCGTCGATGTGCCGGCCAACCTCGTCAGCGGCCCATTCACCGTCATCGCCAGCGGCACCGATGCAGCGGGCAACACAGCCACGTCCACTGACAACGGCGTCGTCGATGCCGTGCCGCCGGTCATCACCGTCGATGCACCTGCGCTGACCAACGACACCACACCGGCCCTCACCGGCACGACCGACCTGCCCGCCGGCTCGACCATCACCCTCACCGTCACCGGCGCCAACGGCGCCGTGCAGACCTTCACGACCACCGTGCAAGCCGGCGGCGTGTACAGCGTCGATGTGCCTGCCGCGCTTGTCGAAGGCAACTTCAACGTTGTCGCCAGCGGCACCGATGCCGCCGGCAACACGGCCGCGGCCAGCGACAACGGCCTCATCGACGTCACGGCACCGACCGTCACCGTCGATGCACCGGCGCTGACCAACGACACCACGCCGCCGCTGACGGGCACTACCAATCTGCCTGCCGGCTCGACTGTCACGCTCACCGTCACCGGCGCCAACAGCGCCGTGCAGACATTCACCGCCCCGGTGCAAGCCGGCGGCACGTTCAGCGTCGATGTGCCTGCCGCGCTCGTGCAAGGCAACTTCAGCGTCACCGCCACCGCGACCGATGCGGCTGGCAACAGCGCCAGCGCCACCGACACGGGCCTGATCGACACCACACCGCCAGCAGCCACGCTCGCGATCGACCCGGTCACCGCTGACAACATCGTCAACGCCGGTGAAGCCACCGGTAGCATCACGATCACCGGCACGGTGGGCGGCGACGTGCAAGTCGGCGACACCGTCACGCTCAACGTCAACGGTGTCACCTACACGGGCCTCGTGCTCGCCGGCAACACGTTCGCGATCACCGTGCCCGGCGCTGGCGTTCTCGCCGACGCCGACCGCCGCATCGACGGCAGCGTCACCACCACCGACGCCGCCGGCAACAGCACCACGGCCACGGCGCAACGCCCGTATTCCGTTAACAGTGCGCCGATCGCCGTCAACGACGCGCTGTCGGTCGGCGAAGACACGGCGTCGGCCGGCAGTGACGTCACGCCCGGCACGCCGGCACAGGACCGTGATGCCGATGGGGACATACTGACCGTGATCGGCGTCGTCACCGGCGCGCAAACCGTTGCCACCGGCAACGTCAACACGCCGCTCGTCGGCACCTGGGGCACGCTGCTGCTCGACAGCTTCGGCGCCTACACCTACGCACCCTCCGCCGCCGCGCAAGCGCTCGACCCGGGTCAGACCGTCACCGACACCTTCACCTACACGATCGAAGACGGCCGCGGCGGCAGTGCCACCGCCACGCTGACCATCAGCGTCGTCGGCACCGACGATCCGACCACCATCAGCGGTGTCTTCATCGGCACCGTGACCGAAGACGCCGTCGCCACCGCCAGCGGCACGTTGACGAACAACGACCCGGATGTCGGCACGCGCGCCTTCGTCGCGCAGGCCAACAGCGCCGGCACCTACGGATTGTTCTCGATCGACGCCGCCGGCACGTGGACCTACACGCTCACCAACGCCGCCGCCAACGTGCAGGCACTGGCGCAAGGCCAGAGCGTCACCGAGACCTTCATCGTCGCCACCGACGACGGCACAACGGCCAGCATCACCGTCACCGTCAGCGGCGCCAACGACGCGCCGGTGGTCTCGTCGACCAGCATCAACGCGGTCGAAGAAGGCGCTGCCGTCGGCCTCGGCTTGGCCGTGCCTAGCGACATCGACAACGGCAGCGTGCTGACGATCACCGTCAGCGGCCTGCCGACGATCGGCCAGGTGCAACTCGCCGACGGCACGCCCGTCGCCAACGGCGCCACGCTATCGGCGGCACAGCTCGCCGGCCTGCGCTACCTGCCGCCAGCCGACTACAGCGGCGCGCCCGTCGGCACGTTCGCCTACACGGTCAGCGACGGCATCACATCAGTCAACGGCGGCACGACGATCAACGTCAGCGCGGTCAACGACCGCCCGGTGGCGATCGACGTCAGCGCCAGCGGTTTCGAAGACACGACCACGCGCATCGCAGTCACGCCCGCGGGCAGTGACGTCGATGGCACGATCAGCAGCTACACGCTGGCCAGCGTGCCGGCCAACGGTTCGCTCTTCAGCGCCGCCACCGGCGGCACGCCGCTGGCCGTCGGCGCGGTGATCACAGGTCCGGTGTACTTCCAGCCGAACCCCAACTTCAACGGCAGCGTCACCTTCAACTACACCGCCACCGACAACGGCGGCGCAGTCTCGGCCAACAGCGGCACGGCAACGATCGTCGTCAACCCGGTCAACGATGCACCGACGCTGACCGGCCTCGTCGCCACCTACAACTACAGCGAAGGCGGCACGCCGACCGTCGTCCGCTCGGTGATCGACGGCAGCGTCGTGCTGGCCGACATCGACTCGCCCAACTTCGGCGGCGGCACCGTCACGGTCTCGATTGCCAACGTCGTGACGGCCGAAGACCTGCTCGGCGTGCGCAACCAGGGCACGGGCAACGGGCAGATCAGCGTCAGCGGCACCACCGTCAGCTACAACCCGGCGGGCACCGATCCGCTCGTGGCCATCGGCACGATCTCCGGCGGCACCGGCAGCGCACCGCTCGTCATCACGTTCAACGCCAACGCCAGCGTCGCCGCAGTCGATGCGCTGCTGCAGAACATCACTTACGGCAATGCATCGCAACTGCCGACGACGACACCACGCAGTCTGACCATCACCATCGTCGATGGCGACGGCACGGCCAATGGCGGCGCCGACACGGTCAGCACCAACGTCACCGTCAACATCACGCGAGTCAACGACGCCCCGCTGTTCACCGCCTTGAACGGCGGCGTGGTCAACACCACCGAGGGCGCAGCGCCCGCGCTGCTCGACACCAACGCAACCGTCAACGACCCCGAACTCGGCAGCGGTTATGTCGGCGCGATCAACAACATGGGCGGCGCCGTGCTGACGCTGGCCCGCGTCGGCGGCGCCAACGCGCAAGACCAGTTCAGCGCCAGCGGCGGCACGCTGGCCCTGGCCGGCGGCAACGTCGTGCTCGGCGGCAATACCGTCGGCACCTACGACACCACGTCGCTCGCCAACGGCACGTTGCAGATCACGTTTGCCAGCGGCACGACGCAGGCCGACGCCACCAGCGTGCTGCGCCAGATCCGCTACGTCAACACCAGCGATGCGCCTCCCGCCTCGGTGGCCATCGGCTACACCGTCAACGACGGCAACACCGGCTCGCAAGGCACCGGCGGTGCGCGCACCGGCACGGCGACGGTCACCGTCAACATCGCGCCCGTCAACGACGCGCCGGTGGCCGCCAACGACAGCGAAACGACCTCTGAGAACACGCCGCTGGCCGCCAGCGTGCCGGCAGCCATCGACGCCGACGGCACGATCGCCAGCTATGCGCTCGTGGCCGGCGTCGGCGCCGGCAACGGCGCGCTGGTCTTCAACAACGACGGCACGTTCACCTTCAACCCGGGCAGCGACTTCGACGCTCTGTCCGTCGGCGCCTCGCGCGACGTCACCTTCACCTACATCGCCACCGACAACAGCGGCGCGGTCAGCAACGTGGCCACAGTCACGATCACCGTGACTGGCACCAACGACGGCCCGGTGGCCTTCGACGCAGCCCAGACCACGGGCGAAAACTCGACACTCACCGCCAACGTGCCGGCAGGCAGCGACGTCGATGGCACGGTCAGCAGCTATGCGCTGGTGGGCAACGTCGGCGCGAACAACGGCACACTGAATTTCAACGCCGACGGCACGTACAGCTTCGCCACCGGCAGCGACTTCGACAGCCTGGCCGCCGGGCAGAGCCGTGACGTCACATTCACCTACACCGCCACCGACAACGACGGTGCGGTGAGCACACCGGCCACGGTGACGATCACCGTCACCGGCGCCAACGACGCGCCGACCGGCGCCGACGCCACCTACGCGATCGCCGAAGACGGCAGCCGCGCCTTTGTCGGCGCTGATTTCGGTTTTTCCGACATTGACATCGGCGACACGCTGGCCGCCGTGCGCATCGACTCGCTGCCCACCGCAGGCACCCTGACCTTGAACGGCTCGGCCGTAACCGCCACGCAGGTCATCGCCGCTGCCGACCTGGCCAACCTCGTCTTCACGCCACTGGCCAACACCACGGGTGCGCCCTACGCGAGCTTCACCTTCAGCGTGCAGGACAACGGCGGCTTGTTCGACAGCGCGCCGAACACGATCACCTTCAACGTCACGCCTGACAACGATCCGCCGCTGGCCGTTGTCACACCCGCCTCGGGCAACGAAGACACGCCGATCGCCGTCTCGCTCACCGGCACCGACATCGACGGCAGTGTGACCGCAGTCACCGTGAACGCGTTGCCGTGCAACGGCACGCTGTATCTCGCCGTCGGCGTCACGCCGGTGGTGGCCAACACGCCGCTGTCGGTGGTTGCCGCCGCGTCGTTGATCTTCCGCCCTGCGCCGGACTTCAACGGCACGGTCAACCTCAGCTTCACCGTCACCGACAACAACGGCGCCGTGTCTGCGCCCGCGGTGTCGCCGATCACAGTGACGCCGGTTGTCGATCCGGTCATCTCCATCAGCGACGTCATCGTCAACGAGAGCGCCGGCACCGTGACCTTCACCGTGACGCTGGATCAGCCGACGACGGCGCCGGTGTCGGTCAACTTCACGACGGGCAACGGCACGGCCAGCGCCGGCGCCGACTACACGGCCCTCACCGGCACTGTCAGCTTCGCTCCTGGCGTGATCTCGCGCACCATCGAAGTGACGATCGCCGACGACGGCACGTTCGAGGGCAGCGAGACGTTCAACGTCGTGCTCTCCGGCGCCGTCAACGCGACCATCGCCGACGCCACTGGCGTGGCAACGATCGTCGACAACGACACGCCGACGATTGCTGTGAGCTCGCCGACGGCTGCCGAAGGCGGCTTCGCAGTCTTCACCGTGTCGCTGTCGAATGCGTCAACCACCGCAGTCACGTTCAACCCGACGCTGGCGTCGGGCACGGCCACGGTCGGCACCGACACGGATAGCGCACTCGAATACTTCAACGGCACGGCCTGGGTCGCCGTGCCCGTCGGTGGCGTGACGCTCGCTGCCGGCACGACCAGCGTGCAAGTGCGCGCGGCCACCACCGACGACGCTGCTGCAGAGGGCAGCGAGACCTTCGCCCTCACCGCCACTGTCACGGCTGGCACGACCGCCAACGCCAGTGCCACCGGCACGGCAACGATCACCGACGACACCGATGTGACGACGGTCGCCCTGACCGCCACACCGAGCGTCGCCGAGGGTGGCAACATCACCTACACCGCCACGCTGACCAACGCCGCGGTGACGCCGCTGACGGTGACGCTGTCGAGCGGGCAGACGATCACCATCGCCGCCGGTACGACCGCCAACAGCATCTCTGTTCCGGCTCCGGGCGACGATCCGTACCTCGACGGCGGCAACGTCTCGCGCACGATCGCCTCGACCAGCGGCGGCGGCTTCGAGTCGTTGTCGATCGACGCGACGGCGGCAGTCACCAATGTCACCGATACGATCGATGTCACCACAGCAACGCTGACGGCCACACCGAGCGTTGTCGAAGGCGGCCAGATCACCTGGACAGTGAGCCTTGCGGCCCCGGTCACCGGCTCCGATGTCACCGTCACGCTGGCCGGCGGCCAGACCATCACGATTCCGGTCGGTGCCTCCAGCGGCTTCGCCACTGGCACGGCCCCGGACGACGTGTTTTCCGGCGGCGGCAGCGTCACCAACAACATCGTCTCTGCCTCGGGTGGCAACTTCGAACAACTGACACCGGACACCGCGCCGGTGACAACCGCGGTGACCGACGATGCCGACGCGACGACCGTCACGCTGACGGCCACACCGAGCGTCGTCGAGGGCGGCAGCATCCTCTACACGGCCGCGCTGACCAACGCCGCTCAAACGCCGGTGACGGTGACGCTGTCCAACGGCGCGACGATCACGATCGCGGCCGGCGCCACGAGCAACTTCGTTTCGGTGTCTGCACTGTCGGACGATCCGTACCTCGATGCCGGCAACGTTTCGACGACGATCAGCAGCGCCACCGGCGGCGGCTTCGAGCAGCTCGATGTGAACCCCGCGCCTGCCGTGACCAGCGTCACCGACGATGTCGATGCAACGACGGTGACGCTGACGGCCACGGCCAACGTCGCCGAGGGCGGCAGCATCATCTACACGGCCACGCTATCCAACGCGGCGCAAACGCCGGTCACCGTCACGCTGTCCACCGGCCAGACGATCACGATTGCCTCCGGCGACCTCGACGGCAGCATTCCAATCCCGGCGCCGACCGACGACGTGTACCTCGACGGCAGCACCGTCTCGCGCACGATCAGCAGCGCCACGGGTGGCAACTTCGAAGCGCTGAACGTCGATGCCACGCCGGCAGCGACGACAGTCACCGACACGATCAACACGACCACCGTGTCGATCACCGGCGGCGCCAGCGTGGCCGAAGGCGCAACCGCCTCGTACACCGTCTCGATGACGAGCCTGGCGCAGACCCCGGTGACGATCAACCTGACGTACAGCGGAACCGCCATCGACGGCACGGACTTCACCGGTGTGGCCACGGTCACGATCCCGGCCGGGTCGAGCGACGCCAACTTCAACCTCACGACGCTGCAAGACGCGCTGGCCGAAGGCGCCGAGAGCTTCACCGTGACGATCGCCAGCGCGGCCGGCGGCAACTTCGAGAACCTCGTCATCAGCAGCGCCAACGGTGCGCAGACGACGTCGATCACCGACGACGACACACCGACGATTGCGGTGTCGAGCCCGAACCTCACCGAAGGCGGCTTCGCCGTCTTCACCGTTTCGCTGAGCAATGCATCGACCACCGCAGTGGTCTTCACGCCATCGCTCGCGTCCGGCAGCGCCACCGTCGGCACCGACACCGGCACGTCACTCGAGTACTTCGACGGCAGCGCCTGGGTGGCCGTGCCCATAGCCGGAGTGACCATCGCCGCGGGCAGCACCAGCGTGCAGGTGCGCGTGGCCACGACCGACGACTTCGCGGCCGAAGGCGACGAAACCTTCGCCCTCACCGCCACTGTCAGCAGCGGCAACACCGGCAATGCGAGTGCCAGCGGCACCGCTACGATCAGCGACGACACCGATGCCACGACCGTCACGCTGACGGCCACGCCGAGCGTCGCTGAAGGCGGCACGATCACGTACACCGCCACGCTCGCCAACGCCGCCGTCTCGCCGATGACGGTCGCCTTGTCCAACGGCGCGACGATCGTCATCGCCGCCGGCGACACCGCCGGCAGCACGCCGTTTGCGGCGCCGACCGAAGACGCTTACATCGACGCCGGCAATGTCTCGGCCACGATCACCAGCACCAGCGGCGGCGGCTTCGAAGCCGTGACGATCAACACCACGGCGGCCGTGACGAGCGTCAGCGACACCAACGACACGACGACAGCGACGCTGACGGCCACGCCGAGCGTCGCCGAAGGCGGCCAGATCACCTGGACGGTGAGCCTCGCGGCACCGGTCACCGGCTCCGATGTCACGGTCACGCTGGCCGGCGGCCAGACCATCACGATTCCGGTCGGCGCCTCCAGCGGCTTCGCCACCGGCACCGCACCCGACAACGTGTTTGCCGGCGGCGGCAGCGTGGCCAACAACATCGTCTCCGCCACCGGCGGCAACTTCGAGCAACTGACGCCGAACACGGCGCCGGTGACGACCACGGTCACCGACGACGCCGATGTCACCACGGTCTCGTTGACCGCGACGGCGAGCGTCGTCGAAGGCACGTCGATCACCTACACCGCCACGTTGACGACGGCGGCGCAGACGCCGGTCACGGTCACGCTGTCCAACGGCGCGACGATCACCATCGCCGCTGGCGACACGGTCGGCACGGCCCTGGTGTCGGCGCCGGGCGACGATGCCTACCTCGACGCAGCCACCGTCTCGGCAACGATCGCTACCGCCACCGGCGGCAACTTCGAGAGCCTGCAGATCGATGCGGCGCCGGCCAGCACGGACGTCACCGACGATGTCGATGCCACCACCGTCAGCCTCGCCGCCACACCCAGCATCGCCGAAGGCGGCAACATCATCTACACGGCCACGCTGACGAACGCGGCGCAAACGCCGGTGACAGTCACGCTGTCCACCGGGCAGACCATCACCATCGCAGCGGGCGACCTCGACGGCAGTGTCTCGATCCTGGCGCCGGCTGACGATGTCTATATCGACGGCAGCACCGTCGCACGCTCGATCGACAGCGCCAGCGGCGGCAACTTCGAAGCGCTGAACGTCAACACCACACCGGCGGCGACGATCGTCACCGACACGATCAACACGACCACCGTGTCGATCACCGGAGACGCCAGCGTGGCCGAGGGCGCCACCGCGGCCTACACCGTGTCGCTGACCAGCGCCGCGCAGACCGCCGTCACCGTCAACCTGACGTACAGCGGCATGGCCATCGACGGCACCGACTTCACCGGCGTGGCCACGGTCACCATCGCCGCCGGTGCAAGCAGCGCGCCGCTGAACATCGCTTCGCTGTCCGACGTGCTGGCCGAAGGCGTAGAAAACTTCATTGTCACGATTGCCAGCGCGGCTGGCGGCAACTTCGAAAGCCTGGTCGTCAGCAGCACCAACGGTGCGCAGACCACGGCCATCATCGACGACGACACCCCCGCTCTGTCGGTCAGCTCGCCGAGCGTCGGCGAAGGCGGCTTTGCCGTCTTCACCGTCTCGCTCTCCAATGCTTCGACGACGGCCGTCACGTTCAACCCGACGCTGGCCTCGGGCAGCGCCACGGTCGGCACCGACACGTCCACCGCGCTCGAATTCTTCAATGGCACGGCCTGGATCGCTGTGCCCGTGGGCGGTGTGACGCTGGCCGCCGGCACGACCAGCGTGCAGGTGCGCGTGGCCACGACCGACGACGTTGCGCTCGAAGGCAACGAAATCTTCACCCTCACCGCCACTGTCACCGCCGGCACCACGGCCAACGCCAGCGCCAACGGCACGGCCACGATCACCGACGACGTCGATGTGACGACGGTCGCCCTCACCGCCACGCCGAGCGTCGCCGAAGGCGGCAGCATCACCTACACCGCCACGCTGAGCAGCGCTGCGGTGAGCGCAATGGCGGTCACGCTGTCGAGCGGGCAAACGATCAACATCGCTGCCGGCGCCACCGTCGGCAGCATCTCGATCCTCGCCCCCAGCGATGACCCGTACCTCGACGCCGGCACCGTCTCGCGCACGATCACCAGCACCAGCGGCGGCGGCTTCGAGTCGCTGTCGATCGACGCCACAGCGGCCGAAACCACCGTCAGCGACACCATCGATGTCACCAGCGCCACCTTGACGGCCACGTCGAGCGTTGCCGAAGGCGGGCAGATCACCTACACCGTAGCCCTCGGCGCCGCGGTCACCGGCAGCGCGGTCAGCGTGCTACTGGCCAACGGCCAGACGGTGACGATCCCCGTCGGCTCGTCGTCCAACAGCGTCGTGGCAATCGCCCCCGACAACTTGTATGGCGGCGGCGCGGCCGTCGGCAACAGCATCGTCTCGGTCAGCGGCGGCAACTTCGAACAACTGACACCGGACACGACGCCGGTATCGACCAGCGTCACCGACGACGGCGATGTGACGACCGTGAGCCTCAGCGCCACGGCCAGCGTCATCGAAGGCACGCAGATCACCTACACCGCGACACTGACGAATCCGGCGCAGACGCCGGTCACGGTCACGCTGTCCAACGGCGCCACGATCACCATCGCCGCGGGCGACACCTTCGGCACGGCCGTGGTGTCGGCGCCGGGCGACGATGTTTACCTCGACGCATCCACCGTCTCGGCGACGATCGCCACCGCCACGGGCGGCAACTTCGAGAGCCTGCAGATCAATCCGGCGGCGGCCGACACCAACGTCACCGACGACAGCGACCCGACGACGCTCAACCTGTCGGCCACGGCGAGCGTGGCAGAAGGCGGCAGCATCATTTACACAGCCACGCTCAGCAACGCCGCGCAGACGCCGATGACGATCACGCTGTCCACTGGGCAGACGATCACCATCGCAGCGGGCGACTTCGACGGCAGCGTCACGATCCTCGCGCCGACCGACGACGTGTACGTCGATGCCGGCTCCGTGACACGCACGATCAGCACCACCAGCGGTGGCAACTTCGAGAACCTGCAGCTCGGCACCGCGTCGGCCACCACCACCGTCAGCGACACGATCGACACGACGACGGTGTCGATCACCGGCAGCAGCACGGTCGCTGAAGGCGCCACGGCCAGCTGCACCGTCTCGCTGACGAGCGCGGCGCAGACCGCCGTCACCGTCAACCTCACGTACACCGGCACCGCGGCCGACGGCAGCGACTACACCGGCGTCGCGTCGGTGACCATACCCGCAGGGTTCAGCAGCGCCGCGTTCAACATCGCCACGTTGCAGGACGTGATTGGCGAAGGCGCAGAGAACTTCACCGTCACCATCGCAAGCGCGGCCGGCGGCAACTTCGAGAACCTCGTCATCAGCAGCGCCAACGGCGCGCAGACGACGAGCATCACCGACGACGACACGCCGACGATCGCCGTCAGCTCGCCGACCGTGGGCGAAGGCGGCTTGGCGGTCTTCACCGTCTCGCTGTCGAACGCTTCGGCAACGGCCGTGACCTTCAACCCAAGCTTGTCGTCGGGCACGGCCACCGTCGGCGCCGACACGTCCACCGCGCTCGAATACTTCAACGGCACCGCCTGGGTCGCCGTGCCGGTCGGCGGCGTGACCATCGCCGCCGGCAGCACCAGCGTGCAGGTCCGCGTGGCGACGACAGACGACTTTGCGCTCGAAGGCGACGAGAACTTCACCCTCACCGCCACCGTCACCGCCGGCATCACCGGCAATGCGAGCGCCTTCGGCACCGCCACCATCACCGACGATGTGGACGGCACGACGCTCTCGCTGGCGGCCACACCGAACGTCGCCGAAGGCGGCTCGATCCTCTACACGGCGACGTTGACCAACGCCGCAGTGACGCCGATGACGGTCACCCTGTCCACCGGCCAGACGATCACGATCGCAGCCGGCGACACGGTCGGCACACTGGCGATCGCGGCGCCGGGCGAAGATCCGTATGTCGATGCGAGCATCGTTTCGCGCGCCATCGCCTCCACCAGCGGCGGTGGCCTCGAAGCGCTGACAGTCAACCCGGCGGCCGCGACGACCACCGTCAGCGACACCATCGACACGACCACGCTGTCGATCAGCGGCTCGACCACGGTGGTCGAAGGCGCCAGCGGCAGCTACACCGTCTCGCTGACCAGCTCGGCACAGACGGCCGTCACCGTCAATCTCACGTACTCGGGCACCGCCGCCAATGGCGTCGACTTCACCGGTGTGGCCACGGTGACGATCCTGGCCGGCGACAGCAGCGCCAGTTTCAACATCGACACGATCAATGACCTGATCGACGAGGTCGCTGCCGAGTCGTTCACCGTGACCGTGGCTTCGGCCACGGGCGGCAATTTCGAGAACCTGGTGATCAGCGGCACGAACAACAGCGTGACGACGGCGATCACCGACAACGACAACGCACCGACGATTGCGGTGTCCAGCCAAACCGTGGGCGAGGCCGACGGCTTCGCGGTCTTCACGCTCAGCCTGTCCAACCCGTCTTCGACGGCAACGATGGTCAGCCTGGTGCTGGCCGATGGCAGCGCCACTGGAGCCGACTACGGTTCGTCGCTGGAAGTCTCCAACGACGGCGGCGCCACCTGGACGTCAACCTCCAGCGCCACCTTTGCGGCCGGCGCCACCAGCGTGCTGGTGCGCACGCCGATCGCCAACGATGCGCTCGACGAGGCCGACGAGACCTTCACCCTCACCGCCACGCGCACCGCTGGCACAACCGCCAATGCCAGCGCTGTCGGCAGCGCCACCATCGCCGACAACGACGCGACGCCGTCGCTGTCGATCAACGACGTGACGGTCAACGAGAGCGCCGGCACCGCGACCTTCACGGTCACGCTGTGGGCCGCCTCGGGCCAGCCGGTCAGCGTCGATGTCGCCACGAGCAACGGCTCGGCGACCGACAGTGCAGATTACCTGGCCGTGCCGAGCACGACCTTGAACTTCGCGCCCGGCGTGCTCATGCAGCTCGTCACGGTGACGATCAACGACGACGGCTCCTACGAAGGCGCCGAGAACTTCAATGTCCTGCTGTCGGGCGCGGTCAACGCGACCATCGCCGATGGCAGCGGCCTGGGCACGATCAACGACAACGACATCCCGGCGCTGGCCGTGAGCTCGCCGAGCGTCGGCGAAGGCGGCTTCGCGGTCTTCACCGTCTCGCTGTCGAACCCCTCGACAACGGCGGTGACCTTCAACCCGACGCTGGCCTCCGGCACGGCGACGGTGGGCACCGACACCTCGACCGCGCTCGAATACTTCAACGGCACCGCCTGGGTGGCGGTGCCGGTGGGTGGTGTGACCATGGCCGCCGGCAGCACCAGCGTGCAGGTGCGCGTGGCGACGACCGATGACTTTGCGCTCGAAGGCAACGAAACCTTTTCGCTGACCGCCACTGTCACCGCCGGCACCACGTCCAACGCCAGCGCTGCCGGCACGGCAACGATCGTCGATGACGGCGACACGACCACGGTCGCGCTGACGGCGACGCCGAGCGTCGTCGAAGGCGGCGGCATCACCTACACCGCAACGCTGACCCAGGCCGCCGTGACGCCGCTGACGGTCACCCTGTCCACAGGGCAGACCATCACCATCGCCGCCGGCGCCCTCTCTGGCACGGTGTCGATCGGAGCACCTGGCGACGACCCGTACCTCGATGCCAGCACGGTGTCGCGCACCATCGCCACCACCAGCGGCGGCGGCTTCGAAGCGCTGACGATCGACACCACGGCCGCGGAGACCACTGTCACCGACGACGTCGATGCAACGACGGTGTCCCTGACGGCCACGCCGAGCGTCACCGAAGGCGGCTCGATCCTCTACACGGCGACGCTGAGCAACGCCGCGCAAACGGCAGTCACCGTCACGCTGTCCACCGGGCAGACCATCACGATCGCCGCCGGCGACCTCTTCGCCACGCTGCCGATCGCGGCGCCGACCGACGATGTGTACGTTGACGGCAGCACCGTCTCGCGCACCATCAGCAGCGCCAGCGGCGGCAACTTCGAGTTGCTGAATGTCAACGCGGCCGCTGCCCTGACGACCATCACCGACACGATCGACACCGTCACTGCCACGCTGACGGCCACGCCGAGCGTCGCCGAAGGCGGCACGATCACCTACACCGTCAGCCTGCCGGCCACGGTCACGGGCAGCGCGGTGGCCGTGACACTCGCAGGCGGCCAGACGGTGACCATTCCCGTCGGCAGCTCAAGCGCCTTCGTCAACAGCACCGCACCCGACAACGCTTATGCCGGCGGCGGCTCGATCGTCAACAGCATCAGCAGCATCAGCGGCGGCAACTTCGAGCAGCTGACGCCGAGCGCAGCCAGCGTCACGACGGCGGTGACCGACGACGCCGACGCCACGACCCTCACGCTGACGGCCACGGGCAGCGTCGTCGAAGGCAACAACATCACCTACACCGCGACGCTGAACAACGCCGCGCAAACCCCGGTCACGGTCACGCTGTCCACCGGCCAGACGATCACGATCGCGGCCGGCGCCCTCTTCGGCACGGTGCTGGTCGCCGCGCCGGGCGATGACCCATACATCGACGCCGGCAACGTCTCGCGCACCATCAGCAGCGCCACCGGCGGCGGCTTCGAGGTGCTGACGGTCAGCCCGACGGCGGCAGTCACAGCGATCACCGACGACAGCGATGCCACGACGCTGGCCCTGACCGCGACGCCGAGCGTCGTCGAAGGCGGCAACATCACCTACACGGCGACGCTGACCAACGCGGCGCAGACAGCCGTCACGGTCACGCTGTCCACCGGACAGACGATCACCATTGCTGCCGGCACGACCTTCGGCACGGTGCAGATCGCCGCGCCGAGCGACGACGTGTACATCGACACCGGCACCGTGTCGCGCACCATCAGCACGGCCACCGGCGGCAACTTCGAGCTGCTGACGATCAACCCGGCGGCAGCCAGCACCACCGTCACCGACGACAACGACGGCACGACGGTCACGCTGACGGCCACGCCGAGCGTCGTCGAGGGCGGCGACATCACCTACACGGCCACGCTGACCAACGTGGCGCAAACGGCGGTCATGGTCACGCTGTCCACCGGCCAGACGATCACCATCGCCGCAGGCGCCCTCTTCGGCACGGTGCAGATCGCCGCACCGGCAGACGACGTGTATGTCGATGCCAGCACGGTCTCGCGCACGATCACAAGCACCACGGGCGGCAACTTCGAGTCGCTGACGATCAACCCCGCAGCGGCCAGCACGAACATCACCGACGACGGCGATGTCACAAACGTCACCTTGACGGCCACGGCGAACGTCGCCGAGGGCGGCAGCATCCTCTACACGGCCACGCTGACCAATGCCGCGCAAACGCCGGTCACGGTCACGCTGTCCAGCGGCCAGACGATCACCATCGCAGCCGGCGCCCTCTTCGGCACGGTGTCGATCCTGGCGCCGACGGAAGACGTGTATGTCGATGCCGGCACGGTCTCGCGCGCGATCACGAGCGCCACGGGCGGCAACTTCGAAGCGCTGACGGTCAACCCGGCCGCTGCCGTGACCAATGTCAGCGACACCATCGGCACGACGACGCTGTCGATCAGCGGCTCGACCACGGTGGTCGAAGGCGCCAGCGGCAGCTACACCATCTCTCTGACCAGCCCGGCGCAGACCGCCGTCACGGTCAACCTCACGTACTCCGGCACCGCCGCCAATGGCGTCGACTTCACCGGCGTGGCCACGGTGACGATCCTGGCAGGGGCGAGCAATGCCACGTTCAACATCGACACCATCAACGACTTGATCGATGAGGTGGCTGCCGAATCGTTCACCGTCACGGTGGCTTCGGCCACGGGCGGCAATTTCGAGAACCTGGCGATCAGCGGCGCGAACAACAGCGTGACGACGGCGATCACCGACAACGACAACGCACCGACGATGGCCGTCTCCAGCCCGACCGTGGCCGAGAGCGGCGGCTTTGCGGTGTTCACGCTCAGTCTGTCCAACCCGTCTTCGACGGCAACGACGGTCAGCCTGGCGCTAGCCAACGGCGCCACCAACCCGGCCACGGGTGGCGGCACCGACTACGGCTCGGGCACGGCGACCAATCTGCAGGTCTCGACCGACGGCGGCACGACCTGGGCCAATGCCACCAGCGCCACCTTCGCGGCCGGCGCCACGAGCGTTCTCGTGCGCACGCCGATCGCCAACGACGTGCTCGACGAGGCCGACGAGACCTTCTCCCTCACCGCCACGCGTACCGCCGGCACCACCGCCAATGCCAGCGCCGCCGGCACCGCCACCATCACCGACAACGACGCGACGCCGTCGCTGTCGATCGGCAACGTCAGCGTCAACGAAAGCGCCGGCACGATGACGTTCAACGTCGTGCTGTCGGCCGCCTCGGGACAAACCGTCACGGTCAACTTCGGCACCGGCGGCGGCTCGGCCACGGTGGTCAACGACTACCAGGGCATCAGCGGCACGCTGACTTTCGCGCCGGGGGTGATCTCGCAGAGCATCACGGTCAACATCGCCGAGGACGCGATCACCGAATTGAGCGAAACCTTCAACGTCACGCTCAGCGCGGCCGGCAACGCGACGATCGGCGGCACCGGCATCGGTGTCGGCACGATCGTCGACAACGACACGCCGCCGCAGGGCCGCGACGCCACAGTCGCCGCCACCGAGGACACACCCTTCGTGTTCGCGCTCGGCAATTTCCTGATGAACGACGCCGAGCAGGGCAACAACGTCAACCCGAGCTCGGTGCGCATCGACACGCTGCCCAGCAACGGCAGCCTGTACCTGAGCGGCGTGCTGGTCACGCTGGGGCAGATCGTCAGCGCCGCCGACATCACGGCCGGCCGGCTGAGCTTCGAGCCGGCGTCGAACGCCAACGGCAACAACTACGCCAACTTCAACTTCAGCGTGCGCGATGCCAGCGGCCAGTTCGATCTGGCGCCGAACACGATCACGGTCAACGTCGCCGCCGTCAGCGACGGCGCGCCGGATGCGCGCAACGACATGTTCATGACCACCGGCGTGACGCCGATCATCCTGACCGCCGCGCAACTGCTGGCCAATGACACGCTGCCCGACGGCGCCACCATCACTTCGGTCGGCGCCGCCAGCGGCGGCACGCTGGTCAACAACGGCAACGGCACCTACACCTGGACGCCGAGCGGCCCGGGCAACGGCACCTTCACCTACACCTTGACCGACCAGGACGGCCAGACCGACACCGCCACGGTGCGCATCGTCTCCACGGGCGCCAACGACGACCTGGCCACAGTCAACGAAAGCGCGCTCGCCGACGGCACGGGCGCCGGCACCATCACGGCCACCGGCAACCTGTTCTCCAACGACAGCGGCAACACCGCCGTCAACAGCATCACCTTCAACGGCACCACGGTCACCGACGGCGGTGCTGGCGACATCGATGCGCGCGCCGGCTTCATCGGCGTCAACAGCACCGACGGCCGCCTTGTGGTCGATAGCGCGGGCGCGGGCGCCGGCGACTACACCTACACGCTGCTCGACAACGCCGACAACAGCGCTGTCGCCAACGACACCAGCGTCACCGAAGCCTTCAGCTACGACGCCAACGCCATCGATGCCGCGCTGCGCGTCACCATCAGTGACGATGCGCCGCAAGCCATCAGCCGCACGGTGCAAGTCTCCGAAGACCAGGTGCCGAGCTACCGCTTGGTGCTGGTGCTCGACGTCTCCGGGTCGATGGACAGCGCCAGCGCCGGCGGCGAGGTGCGCCAGGTCAACAGCGATGGCAGCGTCACCATCTCGACCCGCCTGGCGCTGGCGCGACAGGCGCTGGCCCAGCTCGTCACCGAGTACTACAACCAGGCGCAGAACGTCTCGATCACGCTGATCACGTTCTCTGATGTGGCCACTGTCGTCAACCCAGGCACCCCGTACACCAGCAAAGATGCTGCGGTGGCGGCGATCCTGGCCGCAGACGGCACCGGCGGCACCAACTACAGCAATGCGCTGACGGCCACACAGAGCGCGTTCGGCGCCGTCGACCCGGCCGTTCGCAACGCGATCTACTTCCTGTCGGACGGCGCACCCTCGGGCGGCGACCTGACCGCGCCCGCCGCCAGCAGCGGCTACAGCACCTTCGTCACCAACAACAACATCGACTCCTACGCCGTCGGCATCGGCACCGGCATCGCCAATACAGGGCCGTTGAACGGCATCCACAACGTCGACGCCAACGGCAACGGCACCAGCGACGGCGCGATCATCGTGCCAGATCTGAACGATCTGGGCTCGGCGCTGCTGTCCACTGTGCCAGTGGCCTACGGCGGCAACGTCGTCAGCAGCAGCGCCGACGGCAACGTGCTGGGCGCCGACGGCGGCAACATCCAGACCGTCACCATCCGCCTGGACACCAACGGCGACGGCACTCGCGACACCGACGTCACCTTCACCCGCAACACTGGCACCAACCAGATCAGCAGCAACAACGCCTTCCCGTCGGGCTTCCCGATCACGGGCGATCTGCTGACGCTGGGCACGAGCCGCGGCTTCCCGCTGGGCACCCTGACCTTCAACTTCTCGACCGGCGACTACACCTACTTCACCGGCGGCACCGCGAGCGAGGGCGACAGCTTCTCGTTCTCGTTCGTTGCCCGCGACGGCGACGGCGACATCACCGCGCCGTCGACGCTGACGGTGGAGATCGCCGACGGCCATCCGGTGGCGCGCCCGGACAGCGACACGCTGACGGCCAACCAGACGCGGCTCGAGGGCAACGTCATCACCGGTCTGGGCACCGACGGCGGCCAGGCGCTCGGCGGCTCGCTGACCAACTTCTCGTCGAACGGCGCCGGCGTGGACGACGCGATCGATGGTGCGCAGTTGAGCAGCGTTGCCTTCAAGGGCGTTAATTACGCGCTCGGCAGCAACGCCACCGGCAGCGGCGCCGGCTTCACCTGGAGCGTGGCCGGCGGACAGTTGACCTGGACCGCCACCAGCGGCGGCGAGCAACTCATCATGGCGTCCAGCGGCTACTACCAGTACACACCGCCGACGGCAACGTTGCCGGCGGTCCTGACCGGCGCAGCCGTGACGACGCTGTTCAACTCGGCAGCCAACGCCGCGCTGAACGGCGTGACGCTTGGCGGCATCGGCCGCACCGGCACGTCGCCCGGTCTGAACTACAACAACCCGAACGGCACCGGCGATGACGGCGTCGGCGTCAACGGCGGCGATGCCAATGGCACCATCGACAACCTTGAGACGCTGGTCGTCAGCTTCAACAACACGACCCATCCGCAAGGCGTGCAGGGCGTGAGCTTCAACGTCAGCGCTAATCAGAGCAATCTGGGCGACAACGGCTCCGGCACCATCCGCTCACTGACCTACACCGCGTTCGACGTGGCCGGCAACGAGCTCGGCCAGTTTTACAGCACAGGCGAAGGCACGGTGACGATGCCGGCGCAGTACAGCAACATCGGCCGTATCGAGATCGAGGCCAACAGCGCGGCCGATGCACGCATCACCAGCGTCAGCTTCTCGTCGGTCAACGTCAACAACGCCGCGGCAGAAGTGGCACCGGTCGAAGTCGGCTACACGCTGACCGACACCGACGGCGACTCCAGCAACGCCACGCTGACGCTGCGCACGATGTCGAACAACCTGTTCGGCGACGGCGCGGCCAACACCCTCACCGGCACCAATGCCAACGACCGCATCGACGGCGCGGCCGGCAACGACACGTTGAACGGCGGCGCCGGCAACGACCTGTTGATCGGCGGCGCGGGCGCGGACACGCTGGCCGGCGGCGATGGCATCGACGAGCTGCGTGGCGGAGTCGGCAACGACATCGTCGGCGGCGGCAACGGCAACGACATCCTCGTCGGCGGCATGGGCAACGATGCGCTCACCGGCGGCGCCGGCGCCGATGTCTTCCGCTGGGAACTCGCCGACCGCGGCGTCGCTGGCTCGCCGGCCACGGACACGCTGGCAGACTTCAGCACCGCGCAGGGCGACAGGCTCGATCTGCGCGACCTGCTGCAAGGCGAAACGCTCGACGGCGGCGCGATCGGAAACCTCTCGAACTACCTGTTCGTCGAGCGCACCGGCAGCAACACCACGGTGCACATCTCCAGCACGGGCGGCTTCACCTCGGGCTACAACGCCGGCGCCGAAGACCAGACGATAGTGCTCACCGGCATCGACCTGACAGCGGCCAGCACGCTGACAAGTCAACAGGTGATTCAGGAACTGCTGAACAACAACCGCTTGAGCGTCGATGCTTGAACCCGCGCGCTCGCCTACGCAGGCGAGCGCGCGTCCGTTTGCTGTTGCGCGCTGAAGCCTTCAGGCGGACCTGTCGTCGATCGGTGGGTGCCTGTTGGCGACGACGCACAACCTACGCCCCATTGGACGTCGGCTCGCTTCCTCGTCTCATTCAAGACGCATGACGACCGTCGCGTCAGAGCCGATTCATCGATATTGATCGGCAGGTGTGTCGGCGCCACGGCCGAACGTGTCGAGGCCCCGAATCACACCGCGGATTTGCGCGCGCTTGCCCACGGCCCGGTGATCGCCTCGACGCCGCACTCCCACAGTGCGGCCGCATCGTCGGCATCATCGACCCCTTCGGCGCACACCGTCACCGGCAACGCGCGCAGCAGCGCCACGCTGCCGGCGACGAAGCGCCGCGCGGCTTCGTCGCGGGCGGCGCCGCGCACCAGCGCGACATCGAGCTTGACGTAGTCCAGACCCAGTTCGTACAACCGCGGTGCGCGGTAGAGCTGGTGGCCCGCATGTTCGAGGCCGAAGCGTACGCCCAGCGGCCGCACCAGCGAGGCGAAGGCGCGCACGAGTTCGAAGTGGCCGAGGGCCGCGCCCTCGCCGATCTCTAGCCACAGGCCGCGCGCGCCGCGCGGGGAATCGACCAGCAACTGACGCAACTGCGTCGTGAAAGCGCCATCGGACAGCGAGGCCAGCGCGAGGTTGACGGCACGTGCGCGGCCGTCGGCCGCGATCGCCGTCAACGCCAGGCGGACGGCCAGCAGATCGATCGCCGGCAGCAGCCGGCTGCGCGAGGCCAAAGGCAACCATCGCGCGGCCGACTCGAACGCACCCTCTTTGCCGAGCTGCACGCGCAGTGGGCATTCGAGGTGCGAGAGCGCGCCACCGCGATC
>JANOEG010000307.1:0-3157 GCA_031413095.1 Burkholderiales bacterium
AACGAGGCCGGCCAGCAGCAGCGCATGCAGCGCCGCCACCGCCGCCGCTTCGGTGGGCGTGAAGGCGCCGCTGTAGAGGCCGCCGAGCAGCACGATCGGCAGCGACAGCGGCAGCGCGCCGCGCAGCAGGATCTGCGGCCACTCGGAGCGTGGCACCGGATCGTCCTTGGGCATGTTGCGGCGCGTGGCGATGATGTGCACGGCGATCATCAGCACGCCGGCCATCAGCAGCCCCGGGATCACGCCGCCGAGAAACAGCGCGCCGACCGACGTGCCGGAGACGAGCGCGTAGATGACCATGGGAATCGACGGCGGGATGATCGGGCCGATGGTGGCGCTGGCCACCACCACCGCGCCGGCAAAACCGGGCGTGTAGCCGGGCTTTTTCAGCATCTGCTTGATGGTCACCAGGCCCGGGCCGGCGGCGTCGGCGATGGCGCTGCCGCTCATGCCCGAGAAGACCACGCTGACGAGGATGTCGACCTGGGCCAGCCCGCCGCGCAGGCGGCCGACGAGGATGCGGCAGAAATCGAAGATGCGTTCGCTGATGGTGCCGGCGTTCATCAGGTTGGCGGCGAGGATGAACAACGGCACGGCCAGCAGCACGTAGCTGTTGTACAGACCATTCAGCACCTGCTCGGCGGCGAGGCCCATGTCCTGCTTCTTGAAGGCGAGGTAAGCGATGCCGGCGGCGAGCATCGAGAAGCCGACCGGTGCGCGCACCACCATGCCGAAGGCGAGCACGCTGATCAGCAGGGCGAGCGCGGCGGTCATGCGGAGTGGCCTTCGGTCAGCGAGGCTTCGTCGAGCGGCGCACCGCGCACGAGTGTCCAGACCTGCCAGACGCTGCGCACGACGAGCGCCACCAGCAGCGCAACGAAGGGCATGAAGACCCACGAGAACGGCAGGCCGAGCACGGGCGTGCCTTCGCGCCCCATGAAGCGCACGTAGTCCCAGCTGCCGGGGAGAGCCCATGCAGCGAGGACGCCGATCATCAGCGCCCCGGCGATGCGCATGCCGCGCCGCGTGCGCGGCCCCATGCCGTGATAGACCAAATCGAAGGCCACATGCTCGCGCGTCGGCACCATGAAAGCGCAGGCCCAGAGGATGACCCAGACGTAGAGCACCACGGCCAGCTCATCGCTCCATGGCAGCGGGCGGTTGAAGCCGAGACGCGCCGTGATCTGCACCAGAAATACGACGAACAGGGCTGCAAACAGCCCCGCGCCGATGACGTCGGCGCCGCGTTTCAGCCAGCGCTGCACAAGGACCTCGGGCCAGCGCCGGGCCGCTCCCAAGCGGACCGAGCTCCCCTCGGGGGACGCGAGCAAAGCGAGTTTGGGGTTGTCATTTCGTGTTGTTGATGCGGTCGAGCATGCCGGCCGGCCAGGTCTTGGCCATGTCGGACGTCGCATAGGCCGCCTGCACCGACTTGCGGAACGCATCGACGTCCGGCGTCGTCACCTGCAGGCCCTGCTGCTTGAAGAAGTCGACGATCTGCGCTTCTTCCTTGATGCGGTTGTCGTTGTTGAACGCGGCCGCAGCGTCTGCTGCCGCCTGCACCTTGGCCTGCTGCGCCGGCGTCATCGCCTTCCAGGCCTTGTCGGAGATGGCGATGAAGATGCCATCGACCAGATGGTTGGTCATCACGATCTGCTTGGTGACCTCGTAGAACTTGGCGGCACGCACGCTCGGCAGCGGGTTGTCCTGGCCGTCGATGGTGCCGGTTTTCAGACCCAGGTAGACCTCACCAAAAGCCAGCGGCGTGGCGGTGGCGCCGAGCGCTTCGCCGAGGAACAGCCATTCCTTCGAACCCGGCATGCGCAGCTTCACACCCTTGAGATCGGCCGGCGTCTTGACGTTGCGCGCCTCGCGCAGGTTGACCTGGCGCGTGCCGAGGTAGATCGGCGTCAGGATCGTCACTTCCATCTTGTCGCTGGCGAGCTTGAACATCTCCTTGCCGATCGGCCCGGCGAAGACCTTGGCCTGGTGCGCCGGATCGCGGATCACGTAGCCCGCGGTGAAGATCGAGAACTCCGGCACCAGCTTGGCGATGTCGAAGGCCGAGATCGAGCTCAGCTCGAGATTGCCACGCGCCATTGCGGCCGGCTCGGTGCCCTGCTTGAACAGCGACGCGCTCAGGTTGATCTGCACGTCGAACTCACCGGGTGCGCTCTTGTCGAGCGACTCCTTGAAGACCGTCCACATCTTGCCGTGCCAGTCGTCGGGCCCGGCCGGCGTGGAGATGCGCAGCGGCACCTTGGTCTGGGCGAAGGCGGGTGCGGCCAGGGCGGCGCACGTGGCGGCAGTGGCTGCGATGAGGCTGCGGCGCAGGAGCGAGAGGGTCATGGTGTGTGTCTCCTTTTGTGGTGGTTCAGTCGTGGTCGGGGTTCAGTCCGTGCGCGGCCAGTTCGCCGCGCAAGGTGTCGAAACGGTCGGGTCCGAGCGCGGCCAGCGGCGGCCTCACGCGCAGCCACGCGCTGTCGCCAGTCTGCGCGGCCATGATTGCCTTGAGAGCCGGGATCAACGCGTAGCCGCCGAGCCAGGCAAGCAGGCGCTGCACGCGCGCGTGCTCGGCGGCCGTGCGCGCGGCATCGGGCTCGGTGGCCAGGCGGCGCACCACGCGCGGCATGAAGTTGGCCAGGCCGCTGACGGCGCCGCGGCTGCCGCACGCGGCCAGCGCCGGCAGGTCGAGTTCGTTGCCGACGTGCACGCCGAGCGGTGGCATGAAGGCTTGCGCCAGGTCGAGCGACTGCGCGCGATCGCAGGCGCTGTCCTTGATGGCGACGATGCGCTGCGGCCAGCGCCGCAGCAACTCGGCGATGACGCCGTGCGACAGGCCCACCGCCGAGACCTGGGGGATGTGGTACATCACGACGCGCAGCGGCCGCTCGCTCGTGGCGTCAAGCACCTGGCGGTACGACTCGACGATGCCCTCGTCGCTAACGCCCTTGAAGAAGAACGGCGGCATCAGCAGCACGCCCCAGGCGCCGACATCCTGCGCGTGGCGCACCAGCGCCAGCGTGTCGGGCACGGCGGCGCAGCTCACCGAGACCAGGATGCGCGCCGCAGGCACGCCGCCGGCAATCAGCGCATCGACCGCAGCACGCCGCTCGGCAACCGAGAACGACGGCCCCTCGCCGGTGGTGCCGAAGGG
>JANOEG010000308.1:0-6740 GCA_031413095.1 Burkholderiales bacterium
GAACAGATGCACGCCGCCGCGGACCTGGCCGACCGCTTCAGTCACGGCGAGCTGCGCGTCACCCACCAGCAGAACCTGGTGTTGCCTTGGGTCAAGGCCAGCGAGCTGTTCGCGCTCTGGCAAGCAGCCAAGGCGTCGAGCTTCGCGACGCCGAACATCGGCCTGGCAACCGACATGATCGCCTGCCCCGGCGGTGACTTCTGCGCCCTGGCCAACGCGCGCTCGATCCCGCTGGCCGAGCAGATCACCGAGCGCTTCGCCGACATCGACGAGTTGAACGACATCGGCGAGATCGATCTGCACATCAGCGGTTGCATCAACAGCTGCGGCCACCACCACAGCGGCCACATCGGCATCCTCGGCGTCGACAAGGACGGCGCCGAGTGGTACCAGCTGACGCTCGGCGGCGCCGATGGCAGCGTGGCGAGCGGTGGGGCTGTGCCCGGCAAGGTCATCGGCCCGTCGTTCGCTGCTGACGAGATCGCCGACGCGGTGGAAGCCGTGATCGACACCTACCGCGAACAGCGTGCGCCGCAAGAGCGTTTCATCGACACCGTGCGCCGCCTCGGCGTCGAGCCGTTCAAGGCGCCGACGCAAGCTGTGCGCCGCAGCACCGCACAGGCGCACTGACGACACCATGAAATTCATCGATCTGCACCGCGACCGCTGGCACGCACTGGCCGGCGACGATGGCCCGCCCGTCAGCATCACGCCGACGCCGCACCTGCTGCTCGACCTCGCGCAATGGCACGCTGTGCGCGCCACGTGGCCGGCCGGCATGTCCGTGGGCGTGCGCCTGGCCAACGACCAGGACGTCGAAGGCATCGCCGCTGACTTGCCGCGCCTCGCGCTGGTGGCGCTTCACTTCCCGAAGTGGGTCGATGGCCGCGGGTACTCGCAGGCGCGACTGCTGCGCTCGCGCTGGCGCTTCACCGGCGAAGTGCGCGCAGTCGGTGACGTGCTGGCCGACATGCTGCCGCTGCTCGAACGCACCGGCTTCGACGCCGTCGTGCTGAGGCACGACCAGTCGATCGATGTCGCCGAACGCGCACTCGGCTTCTTCCCTGGCCACTACCAGGGCGATGTGCGCGACAACCGGCCGCTGTTTGCGATGCCGGCGGGCACGGCCGATGAACTGGCGCGCAAGGGAACTCGCGAATTCATCAGCGACGGAGCTTCGATATGAATGCGATTCAGCTGCACGCCCGCGCGACGCCCGGCTTCGACGAGCGCGCAGCCGACACGCTGGCCGTGCTGCGCAACGCGGCGCAGGCGCACGCCGGCCGCATCGTGCAAGCCACGAGCCTGGGCGCCGAGGACATGGTGCTGACCGACCTGATCGCACGCCACCAGCTGCCGATCAGCTTGGCCACGCTCGACACCGGCAAGCTGCACGACGAAACGCTCGCGTTGATCCCGCGCATCGAGCAACGCTACGGTTTGTCGGTGCAGAGGTTTCGCCCCGTGGAAACGTCGGTCGTGCAGTTCATCGCCAGACATGGCGAGCGCGCGATGTTCGACAGCATCGAGCTGCGCAAATCCTGTTGCGCCGTGCGCAAGCTCGAACCGCTGTCGCGCATGCTGGGCGACATGGGCGCCTGGATCACGGGTCTGCGGCGCGAGCAATCGGCACAGCGCGCGGACGTGCCGCCGTCCGAAGTCGAGGCCAGCGGCCGGATCAAGTTCAACCCGCTGACCGCCTGGAGCTGGGCCGACGTCTGGCACTACATCAAGACCCACGACGTGCCCTACAACGCACTGCACGACCAGTTCTTCCCAAGCATCGGCTGCGCGCCATGCACACGCGCCATCGCCTTGGGCGAAGACTTTCGCGCCGGACGCTGGTGGTGGGAGGACGAGTCGGCAAAAGAGTGCGGCCTGCACGTCAAGACACATGAAGGAGCCACGGCATGAATGCACGCACCTCGATAGAACAGCTACTGCCTGCGCTCGACCAAACGCACCTCGATCACCTCGAAGAAGAGGCCATCTTCATCCTGCGAGAGGTCGCGGCCACCTTCGAGCGCCCGGCGCTGCTGTTCTCCGGCGGCAAGGACTCCTGCGTCGTGCTGCGCCTGGCCGAGAAGGCTTTCAAGCAGCGCAATGCGGGCGGCGTGTACGAAGGCCAGCTGCCCTTCCCGCTGCTGCATGTGGATACGGGCCATAACTTCCCCGAGGTCATCACCTTCCGCGACCAGCGCGTGGCGGAGATGGGCGAACGCCTCGTCGTCGGCCACCTCGAAGACTCGATCGCGCGCGGCACGGTGCGACTGTCGCACCCGCTCGAATCACGCAACGGCCACCAGACGGTGACGCTTCTCGAAGCGATCGAAGAGCATCGCTTCGACGCGCTGATCGGCGGTGCGCGGCGCGACGAGGAGAAGGCGCGCGCGAAGGAGCGCATCTTCAGCCACCGCGACAGCTTCGGCCAATGGCAGCCGAAGGAACAGCGGCCCGAACTGTGGACGCTGTTCAACACACGCCATCGCCCAGGAGAACATTTCCGCGCCTTCCCGATCAGCAACTGGACCGAACTCGACGTCTGGCTGTACATCGCCCGCGAGAACATCCCCCTGCCGCCCATGTACTACTCACATCAGCGCAGCGTGATCCGGCGCAAGGGCCTTCTGGTGCCGCTGACCGACGTCACGCCGCCGCAGCCGGGCGAGGTCGTTGAACAGGCCACGGTGCGCTTTCGCACCGTCGGCGACATGACCTGCACCTGCCCGGTGGAGAGTGACGCTGCGAACGCGGCCGACGTGGTGGCCGAAACATTGACCGTGACGGTCAGCGAGCGCGGCGCGACACGCATGGACGACCGCACGAGCGAATCGTCGATGGAGCGGCGCAAGAAAGAGGGCTACTTCTGATGACTTCGCGAGCCTTGAGATTTCTCACCGCCGGCAGCGTCGATGACGGCAAGAGCACCTTGATCGGCCGTCTGCTGTACGACAGTCAGGCCATCCTGGCCGACCAGATCGACGCGCTGGAAAAACGCGCCGCAGGCAAGCCGATCGACTTGTCGCTGCTCACCGACGGTTTGGAAGCCGAGCGCGAACAAGGCATCACGATCGACGTCGCCTTCCGCTACTTCGCGACGCGCACGCGCAAGTTCATCATTGCCGACGCGCCGGGCCACGAGCAGTACACGCGCAACATGGTCACCGCCGCTGCGGGCAGCGACGCCGCCGTGGTCCTGGTCGATGTGACCAAGCTCGATTGGCAGACCAAGCCGGTGACGCTGCTGCCACAAACGCGCCGCCATGCGCTGCTGGCGCAGCTGCTGCGCGTGCCGAGCATCGTTTTTGCGGTCAACAAGCTCGACGCCATCAACGAACCGGGTGCGGCCTTCAGCGCGGTGCGCGAAGCGCTCGAGGCGTTTGCAGCCGAAGCCGGCATCGACGCCGCGGCCATCGTGCCGGTGTCGGCGCTGCGTGGCGACAACGTGACGCGCGCGCTCGATGCCCCATGGTACGGTGGCCCGTCACTGTTGCAGGTGCTCGAAAGCCTGCCGACGGCGAGTGAAGCATCCAGCGGTGCACTCGCACTGCCAGTGCAGTTCGTCGCCCGCGAAGGCGATGGCACGGGCCATGCGCCGCGCGTGTTTTGGGGCCGCATCGCGCAAGGCCGCGTACAGGCCGGCGACGCCGTGCAGGTGTTTCCGAGCGGCGAAACCGCAGTCGTGACCCAGGTGCGACGCGCCGGCAGCACGGTGGCGCGCGCCACAGCCGCCGAGAGCGCGGGCCTGGTGCTCGACCGCCAGCTCGACATCTCGCGCGGCGACTGGATCGGCGCGCCCGATTCGCTGCAAGCCACTCAGCGCTTCACGGCAACGTTGGCCTGGCTCGACACCGACCGCGCCACGATCGGCCGCAAATACCTGCTGCGCCACGGCAACCGCTGGGTGCAAGGGCGCCTTGTCTCGATCGAGCAGGTGCTCGACATCCACACGCTCGCGCCGGGCGCGGCGCATGAACTGGCTGTCAACGAAATTGGCAAGGTCACGATCGAGCTGCAGCAGGCGTTGCCGCTGCGGCGCTATTCGGAAAACCGTGTCGGCGGCGCGCTGATCGTGGTCGATCCTTCGACGCATCGCACCAGCGGCGCGCTATTGGTCGAGCAAGCCCAATGAAACCCGTGGTCTTCATCGGCGCCGGCCCCGGCGCGGCGGATCTCATCACCGTGCGCGGCGCGCAGCGGCTGTCGCAAGCGCAAGTCGTGCTGCACGATGCCCTCACCGACCCGGCGTTGCGCGAACTCGCGCCGCGGGCCCGGTGGGTCGATGTCGGCAAGCGCGGCTTCTGCGACTCCACCGGTCAAGCGCGCATCAACGCCCTGCTCGTCAAGTTCGCGCGCGAAGGCCTTGCGGTCGTGCGCCTCAAAGGGGGTGACCCGAGCGTCTTCGGCCGCCTCGAAGAAGAACTCGAAGCGCTGGCCGATGCGGGCATCGAATGCGAAGTCGTGCCCGGCGTCACCGCGGCCATCGCTGCTGCCGCCGCAACGCAACGCCCGTTGACGCGCCGCGGCAGTGGCCGCAGCGTCGCGCTCACGACCGCGATGACCCGATCGGGCGAACTGCGTGCGGCTCGCAGCGCCGACACCGAAGTTTTCTACATGGCCGGCCGTCAGCTCGGTGCGCTGTCGCGCCGCCTGGTGGACGCCGGCTGGGCAAGCGATACGCCGGTGCTCGTCGTCTCGCGCGCTGGCTGGCCCGACCAGATCGCCAGCGACCACGACGTCGCCACACTGGCCGAAGCGGCCCTGCTGCACAGCGGCCGGCCGACAGTGGTGACAGTGGGTGTGGGCGCCACGGCCGGGGCGCCTCAGCGCCAAGCGCCGGCGCCGGCAAAGGCCTTGGCCGGCGAACACGTCGCACAGCCTTAAACTGGCGGTTCTTTGTGACGCCTGCCCACCTGCAATGACCCACGTCGTCCTCGAATCCTGCATCCGCTGCAAATACACCGACTGCGTCGATGTCTGCCCCGTTGATTGTTTTCGCGAGGGGCCGAACATGCTCGTCATCGACCCTGACGAGTGCATCGATTGCGCGGTCTGCATCCCCGAATGCCCGGTCAACGCCATCCTGCCCGAAGAGGACGTGCCGCAAGATCAGATGAAGTTCATCCCGATCAATACCGAGCTGGCCAAGAAGTGGCCCAGCATCACCAAACGTAAAACCGCGCCGGCCGACGCCGACGAGTGGAAAGACAAGAAGGACAAGCTCGATCAACTGATCCGTTGATGCCGGGCTTGCAGTGAGATGAGTGAAGTAATCGAAACCGACGCCGTCATCGTCGGCGCGGGCCCGGTGGGCCTGTTTCAAGTGTTCGAGCTCGGCCTGCTCGAAATCAAAGCCCACGTGATCGACTCGCTCGCCTACCCCGGCGGGCAGTGCATCGAGCTCTACCCCGACAAGCCGATCTACGACATTCCTGCCGTGCCGGTGTGCACCGGCAAAGAACTCACCGACAACCTGTTGAAGCAGATCGAGCCCTTCGGCGCGACGTTTCATCTGGGGCAAGAGGTCAGCGTCGTCGAGAAAAAAGACGACGGCCGCTTCTTCGTCGAGACGAGCAAGGGCACGCAGTTCCTCACCAAGACGATCTTCATCGCCGCCGGCGTCGGCGCGTTCCAGCCGCGCTTGCTCAAAGTTGATGGCCTCGACAAATTCGACGGCTCGCAACTTTTTTATCGCGTGCGCGAGCCTGCACAGTTCGCCGGCAAGAATATGGTGATCGTCGGCGGCGGTGACTCCGCCCTCGACTGGACGCTGAACTTCGTGCAGGAAGGCCCGCACAAGGCCGAGAGCGTGATCCTGATCCACCGGCGCGATGGCTTCAAGGCGGCACCCGCGTCGGTCGCAAAAATGAAGGAGCTGTGCGACGCCTACGAGATGCAGTTCGTCGTCGGCCAGATCACCGGCATCGAAGAGCGCGACAACCAGCTCTCCGCAATCAAGGTCACCGGCGGCGACGGGGTGACACGCGTGATGCCGCTGGACATGCTGCTCGTCTTCTTCGGCCTGTCGCCCAAGCTCGGGCCGATCGCGAACTGGGGCCTCGAGATCGAGCGCAAGCAACTGGTGGTGGACACCGAAAAGTTCAGCACCAATGTGCCCGGCATCTTTGCGGTGGGCGACATCAACACTTACCCGGGCAAGAAGAAGCTGATCCTGTCGGGCTTCCATGAAGCGGCGCTCGCCGCCTTCGGCGCTGCGCCGATCATCTTCCCGGACAAACGCATCCACTTGCAGTACACGACGACGAGCCCGAAGCTGCACAAGGTGCTCGGCGTCGAGACGCCGACTTTCGACGACTAGAATCTTCGCATCGCAGCCTTCTGCTGCGGTCTCGCTAGGGGTGCTGGGCCTGTCTTCACGACGGACCCGGCTGAGATCAAACCCTTCGAACCTGACCGGGGTAATGCCCGCGCAAGGGAAGCCACATGAAGCCACTCACCCGCCGCCGCCGCTGCGCATTTGTTTTCTCGGCTCTGTTCGGAGTGGCCGCGCAAGCCCAGCCAACGCAGCGCATCACCATCACCGGCAACTCCCAGCGGCTTGCACCCAGCGTGGCCGGCTTCGGCAACACCTCGCTGCAATCCGCGCCTTTTGCCGCGACCGTGATTGACCAGCGCGCGCTGCAAGACGCCGGCATCTCGAGCCTGGGCGCTACCGGGCCGCCACTCCCTTCTCGATTTCCGGCCTGGCCTGGAACGACGCCAATCGCAATGGCGTGAAC
>JANOEG010000309.1:0-4842 GCA_031413095.1 Burkholderiales bacterium
CGAGTCCGAACTCTTCGGCTACGAAGAAGGCGCCTTCACCGGTGCCCGGCGCAAGGGCGCCGTCGGCAAGATCGTGCAGGCCAACGGCGGCACGCTGTTCCTGGATGAGATCGGCGACATGCCCGTCGCGCTGCAAGCGCATCTGCTGCGCGTGCTGCAGGAGCGGCAAGTGGTGCCGCTGGGCAGCAACAACGCCGTGGCGGTGGACGTGGCCATCGTCTGCGCAACGCACCGCAACCTGCGCGACATGATCGCCGCGCAGACGTTCCGCGAAGACTTGTACTACCGCTTGAACGGCTTGGCCGTGCGCTTGCCGGCACTGCGCGAGCGCAACGATCTGTCGGCGCTGGCCGACTGCATCATCGAGCGCGAAGCGGCGCCGCGCGGCCTCGCCCTGTCGCCTGAAGTGGCCGCGTTGCTGGCGCGCTGCCCGTGGCCGGGCAATGTGCGGCAGTTGTTCAACGTGCTGCGCACAGCCTGTGTGATGGCAGCCGGCGAGCGGACGATCCGGCGCGAGCATTTGCCAGATGACTTTCTGGACGAGATGAATGGGCTCGAAGCCATAGCGAACGTCAGTGCGCCCGGCCGCATCGACCCGCCTGCCGCAGCCGCGCCGCGCGTCGTCGAGCATGCGTCTGCACCGGCGCAAAGCATGGCCAACCGCTCGCTCGACGACATCGAGATCGACGCCATCCGCCACGCCCTCGACGCCGCCGGCGGCAACATCTCGGCAGCCGCCAAGCGCCTGGGCATCAGCCGCAACACGATCTATCGCAAGCTGCGCTGGAACGAAAGGGCTTGAGGGCCACTCTCAAAAGCGTGGCGCCAAGCTGCACGGGTATTCCCTGTTTCAGTCTTGAACGCGTTTGCGTTCCCTTGACACAGGATGCGCCAAAAGGTGGGCGCGCAGCTCGCCAGGCTGGCGGCATGTGTCTTGCAGCCCGCTCATGCAAGCGCGTGGCGCGCGCATGAAGACAAACGGCAAACACGATCCCCGGCAACGAGGGTGGAAAGCAGAGACGGCATGAAACTGCGCGTGCACGGCAGCGGACCTGATCAAGCCCAGCGCATGCCGTCGCTGATGCTGTCGCTTGGCCACGGCAACGCTGACAACCTCTGGTGCCACGTCGATGCGGCGCGCGGCGTCTCCCGCAACAACGACGGCGCAACGGTGCTGCTGACCGGCCTGCAGCGCGAACAAGTCAGCGGCCTGCTCGATCTGCGCGACGGCGCGCCGATCGATCTGTATGCCACGCCGGCGGTGTTCGAACACCTGACGCTGACGCTGCCGCTGTTGCCGGTGCTGCAACAGTTCTGCGGCGTGCAATGGCATCTGATTCCGGTGGCCGGCGAACAGCGCGCGGCCGACTTCACGGTCGATGGTTTGCCGGCGCTGGTCTTCACCGCGCTGACAACGGTTGACGCCGTACGGGGCGAAGCCGCTGCCGGCGAGCGCATTGCCCTGGCGGTGCGCGACGAGCGCTCGCAAGCACGCCTGTTCGTAGTACACGGCGAGAGCCTCGATTCGGCGGCTTTCGATGCAATGCTCGACTGGATGCAAGGCGCTGACTGCGTCGTCATCGATCGCGCGCCGCACGGCAACACCACGCGCTGGCTCGATCGTCTGGCGAGAGTGGCCAGTCCGCGCAAGCTGCTGCTCGACACCAATGGCAGCGACCGCGCCGCGTTCGCCGCCTGCGGCATCGAGTGCGCGCAAGGGATGATGGAGTTCGAGTTGTGACCGCGGCGATCGACATCAACGCGCTGAGCAAACGCTACGGCGCACGCACCGCACTCGACGGTCTCACGCTGTCGATCGCGCCGCGCTGCTTCGCCGCGCTGCTCGGCCCGAACGGCGCCGGCAAATCGACGCTGTTCCAGATCTTGACGGGCCTGTTTGCGGCCGACAGCGGGGAGGCCTTGATCGCCGGCCATTCGATCCGCAAGCATCCCGTGGCCGCGCTCGCGTCGCTGGGCGTGGTCTTCCAGCAGTCCTCCCTCGATCTCGATCTGAGCGTCGAACGCAACCTGCGCTTTCACGCTGCGCTGCACGGCCTGCCGGGTGCAGTGGCTCGTGAACGCATCGAAGAAGGTTGCACCGCGCTCGGCATCTTCAACGATCGCCAACGTGCGGTGCGCGAACTCTCCGGGGGCAACCGGCGCAAGGTCGAGCTCGTGCGCGCGCTGCTGCACCGGCCGGCAGTGCTGCTGATGGACGAAGCCAGCGTCGGCCTCGACCCGGCCTCGCGCCGCGACCTGCTGGCCGCCTTGCGCGCAGACGTCGCCGCGCGCAACACGACGGTGCTGTGGGCCACTCACCTGGTCGAAGAAGCCCAGCAAGCCGACCGCGTCCTCGTGCTGCATCAAGGCAAACTGATCGCCGACGGCACACCGTCTGCGGTCACCACCGCGCTCGGCGGCTCGACACTCGAAGCCGGGTTCATACAACGCACCGCCCTCAATCGCAAGGAGACCGTTGCCTCATGAAGACCTCACACCTTCTCACCGCCCTGATCGCTGCCGCATTGCCGACGCTGGTTGCAGCGCAAGGCGTGGCCTTCATCTCGAGCGAAAAGGACAACGCACTCACCGTGTTCGATCTGAAGACGCAGACCGTCACCGGCACGATCGCCACCTGCAAGCGCCCACGGCACATGCAGATCACGCCAGACGGCAAGCAACTCGCCGTGTCCTGCGGCGATTCCGGCCAGGCCGACCTGATCGACCTGGCGACGCGCAAATCGGCTCGCTTGGTGTCGCTTGGTGAAGATCCCGAGATCTTCGACATCAGCGCTGACGGCAAGACGCTTTACGTCACCAACGAAGAAGACAGTGAGCTCGGCATCGTCGATCTGGCGTCGGGCAAGCGCACAGGCGCCATCAAGGTCGGCGGCGAGCCCGAAGGCGTGAAGATTTCGGCCGACGGCAAGACCGTGTTCGTGACCTCGGAAGTGGCCAACGTCGTCCTTGCGGTGGATCTGGCATCAGGCAAGGTGGCCGCCAACATCAAGGCCGGCAAACGGCCCCGTCGCTTTGCGCTGACGCCCGACGGCTCGCAGCTCTGGGTGACGAATGAACTCAGCGCCAGCGTGACAGTGATCGACACCGCCAAACGCACGGCGCTCGGTACGATCGACTTCGAAGTCAAGGGCGCGCGCAAGGCCGACATCACCCCCGTCGGCATCGTGATGAACCGCGAAGGCACGCGCGCCTTCGTCAGCCTGGGCAAGGCCAACCACGTCGCCTTCGTCGATGTGGCCACGCGCAAGGTGACGAATCAGGTGCTGGTCGGCAAGCGCGCCTGGGGCGTGGGCCTGGACAAGGCGCAGAAGACGCTGTTCGTCGTCAACGGGCTGTCGGACGACATGACCATCGTCGACATCGACAGCGCCAAGCCGGTGAAGACGGTGAAGATGGGCCGCGTGCCGCACTCGGTGGTGGTCGTCGAGTGAAGCGAGGCGCCCTCCTCGCTGCCGCGTTGCTGGCCGGCGCGGCGACGCAAGCCGCAAGCTGGCGCGTCACGCTGCTCGTGCCGGCCAACGACGAGCGCTTGTCGCGAGCACGGCTCGAACGCGGAGCCCTCGGCCACCCGGGCGGTCCGGTGGCCGACGCGCTGAAGATTGCGGTCAACGAAGGCCAGGCCGAGCTGCCTGACGGCAGCAAGCTGACGCTCGATGTGGTCGAAGTCACCGATGCCGCCGCGGCCGGCGCTGCGGCGGGAAAAGCGGAGAAGGCCGGCGCCCTGGCGCTGCTCGCCGATCTGCCGGCGGCGTGGACTTTGGCGGCGGCCGATGCCGCGGCGAAAACACCGCTGCTCAATGTCGGCAACGCGGCCGATGCGCTGCGTGAAGCGCAGTGCCGCGCGAACCTGTGGCACTTCACGCCGAGCGACCGCATGAAGTCCGATGCGCTGGCGCAAACGCTGGTGGCGCGTCGCTGGACGCAGGTGCTGGTGCTCGCCGGCCCGAGCGAGATGGACCGAGCCCGAGCCGCTACTGCGCAAGCCTCGGCGAAGCGCTACGGCCTCAAGGTGGTGGCCACGCGCCCGTTCAAACTCTCGGCCGACCCGCGCGAACGCGATCTGGCCAACCCGCTGCTGCTCACCGGCGCGGCCGCCGCTTCAGCCTATGACGCTGTGTGGGTGATCGACAGCGACGGCGAGTTCGCCGCCACGCTGCCCTACCGCACCGCGCTGCCGCGGCCGGTGGTCGGCGACGGTGGTTTGGTCGCCGTGGCCTGGTCGCCGAAGTTCGACCGCTACGGCGCACTGCAGGTCACGCGGCGTTTGCTGAAGACGGTGGGCCGGCCGATGGGCGCGCACGACTGGCCAGCGTACGTGGCCGGTCGCGCGTTGGTCGGCGCGATCATCGCCGCACCCAAAGGGCCGCTGCCGGCGCTGCACAAGGCGCTGGCCGACGGCGACGTCGATGCGTCCAAGGGCGTGTTGATGAGCCTGCGCCCGTGGGACGGCCAGTTGCGCCAGCCGGTGCTGCTCACCGATGGCCAGAGCGTCGTCGCGATGGCGCCGGGCGACGGCGTGCTGCATCCGAAGAACACACTCGACACGCTCGGCGCGGATGCGCCAGAGAAGTTGTGCGCGGTGCGGACGAAGTGAAACACGCGCTACAAGCAATGAGCGCGATCGTCGCGCGCGAACTCTTCAAGTTCTCGCGCCAGTACGGTCGCCTGGTCTCGGCACTCGTGCGGCCGCTGTTGTGGCTCGCTGTCTTCGCCGCCGGTTTTCGCAATGTCTTCGGCGTCGCCATCGTCGAGCCCTACGACACCTACATCCCGTACGACGTCTACATCGTGCCCGGCCTGTTGGGCATGGTGCTGTTGTTC
>JANOEG010000310.1:0-7880 GCA_031413095.1 Burkholderiales bacterium
GGCGGGCCAGCGGCATCTCGCGTGGTGCATCGTCACCGTCGTGGTCGGCGTCCGGATTGAAAGTGCAGCCTGCGAGCGTGGCGATGCCGATTGCAGCGCTGATCCCGACACTGAAGGCGCGCCGCCGCGCCGGATCAGCGCAGCGGCTGGACGCGCGCCGCGAGGGCATCGCTGGTGTCGAATGCGCTTGGCGCTGCGACATGCCCATCTCCAAACGGCGCTGGCCAGCCGAGGATTTCCGAGGCGGCCTCGCCGCGCCGCCTGAGGTCGTGAGCGTCGCGGCCGCCGAGGTGCAGGATGCCGTAGCGGTGGCTGCCGAGCCACTTGAAGTCTCGCGCTAGCGAGTGACCGGACTTGGGATAAGTGAAAAGCATCGCGTCCGGGAACTCGCGCGCCAGGCGCGCGCGCTGCCACGGGCCTGGCATCGACGGCTGGTCTTGCCGGTCAAAGCTGCGGTAGACAAAGCTCGCCGCCACGCCAGCGGTCGGCGCGGTGCGCGGCAGCGTCGCCGGGTCCTGACCCATCGCCAAGGCCAGCCCGAGCGCGTGCGCATCGACACCGTGCACACGCCGGTAGAGGTCACCGAACTGCGACGCCAGGCGCGGGTTGAACTCGATCACGGCCAGCCGGTCGCTGGCCGGGTCGTGGAAGAACTCCATGTTGAACAGGCCATGCGTGAAGCCGACCGCCGCCAGAAACTTGCGGGCCACGCCGGCGGCGCGCTCGGCCACCGCGGCGGGCAGGCGTGACGTCTGAGCCGCCAGCTCGAAGCGCAGGAAGGCCTGGGTGCCCGGGTACATGACGGCATCGACGATGCCCAGCACATGCAACTCGCCGTTGAATACATAGCCGTCGAGGTTGTACTGCGGCGCGCGCACCGGCTCTTCCAGCATCATGCGGTGCGCCGTTCCGCAACCGGGCAGGCGCTGGCGGGCCACGCGCTCAAACGGCTCGACGAGCCGGCGGATGACCCACAGCTCGCGTTTGCCGAAGCGGGTGTGGTCGTGCAGCTCGCGCTCATGCCGAACCGGACGGGCCAGCACCGAGAACGCCGCCTTCACCGGCTTGACGTAGCTCGGATAAGCCAGGCCCTCAGGAATCGGGCCGCCGTAGTGCGCGTCGAGCTCGGAGAAGCGCACGTTGGCCTCCGGGCAGACCTGCTGCAGCACACGGCGGGCGTGCAGCTTGTGCTGGCAGGCGATCACCGCTTCAGGCGTGGTCCCGGGCAGCCCTGCAGCCTCAGCCACCAGCGCCGCCGCCAAGGCGCCGAATTGCTCATGGTGCGAGACCACGCCGGCCCAGCCACGCTGGCGCGCGCGCTTGGCCTGCCGCGCTGCAAAGGCGCCGAGGTCGAAGCTGATCAGGCGCGCATTGCTCGGGAAGGAAAAGAGGTCGAAGCCGGCGCGGTCGTAGTGGAAGCGCGGGCTCAAGGCCGCATGCGCGCAGGCGTCCCAGTCGTAGTCGAACAGCAGTCCGACCCGCGGACGGTGCTCTGAAGGGACGACGACAGTACGGCTCGGTTCAATCATGGTGCGGGCGAATGGATTGTGCGGTCCGCGGAAAATTTGGGCGTGAGGGCATGTACGAAGCAAGGCGGTACCACACTGCCGCGTACGCGCTCGGTCGCACAGACCTGACGAACCTTACGCGCAGCGGACGACGCCGGATGCAACTCGCACATCAAAAGGGCCACCCCGGGTGGCCCTTTTTTCACGACAAAGCCCAGTGCCTATCGCTGCCCAATGGGCTGGACGTCGCGCCGCGTCGAGCCGGCAAAAAGCTGGCGCGGCCGGCCGATCTTGTACTCGGGGTCGCCAATCATTTCGTTCAGCTGCGCGATCCAGCCGACCGTGCGGGCCAGCGCGAAGATGGCAGTGAACAGGCTGACCGGGATGCCGATCGCGCGCTGCACGATGCCCGAATAGAAGTCGACGTTCGGGTACAGCTTGCGGGCAACGAAGTACTCGTCCTCGAGCGCGATCTTTTCCAGCGCCATCGCCAGCTTGAACAGCGGGTCGTTGCCCAGGCCGAGCGCAGAGAGCACCTCGTGGCAGGTCTCTCGCATCAGCTTGGCGCGCGGGTCGTAGTTCTTGTAGACGCGGTGGCCGAAGCCCATCAGCTTGACGCCGGAGTCCTTGTCCTTGACCTTCTTGATGAACTCACCGATCTTGTCGACGCCGCCGTTGCGCTGAATTTCCTCCAGCATGTTGAGCGCCGCCTCGTTGGCGCCGCCATGCGCCGGGCCCCACAGGCAGGCCACGCCGGCGGCGATGGCAGCAAACGGGTTGGTGCCCGAGCTGCCGCAGAGGCGCACGGTAGAGGTGCTGGCGTTCTGCTCGTGGTCGGCGTGCAGGATGAAGATGCGGTCGATGGCGCGCACGATGACGTCGTTGACCACGTATTCCTCGCACGGCGTCGCGAACATCATGTGCATGAAGTTCGCGGAGTACGACAGCGAGTTCTTCGGGTAGATGTAGGGCTGGCCGATGCCGTACTTGTAGGCCATGGCGACCAAGGTCGGCATCTTGGCGATCAGGCGAATCGCCGAAATGTCGCGATGGCGTGGGTTCGTGATGTCGGTGCTGTCGTGATAGAAGGCAGAGAGGCCGCCGACCAGACCCGTCATCACCGCCATCGGGTGCGCGTCACGGCGGAAGCCGCGCAGGAAGAATTGCATTTGCTCGTTGACCATCGTGTGGTTGGTGACGAGCTTGTGGAAGTCTTTCTGCTGCTGTTCGTTGGGCAGATCGCCGTACAACAGCAAGTGGCAGGTGTCGAGAAAGTCGCACTGCGTCGCCAGCTGTTCGATCGGGTAGCCGCGATACAGCAGCTCACCCTTGTCGCCGTCGATGTAGGTGATGGTCGAGTTGCAGGCCGCAGTGGACAGGAACCCCGGGTCGTAGGTGAACTTGCCGGTCTGCGCGTAGAGCTTGCGGATGTCGATCACGTCCGGGCCGATGGTGCCCTTGTAGATCGGCAACTCCATTGCGGGCGAGCCGTCGGAGAACGACAGCGTGGCTTTCACGTCGGACGGGGTCATCATGGTCAATGCCTTTCTTCGGGTGGGGGAGCCGCTCTGAGCAGTGCAAGCACGTGACGCACCTCGGGACAATCCACTGCCCCCGTGGGTTCGCGACGCGCCAGCAGCAGGTCGAGCAAATCGTTGTCGGCCAGATCCATCAGGAGCGTCAGCCCCTGCGCCTGACCGACGGTGAGCGTCTCCTCGTGGCGCCTGAAAAAGCGCTCTATGAAGAGGTCGTTCTCCAGCAAACCGCGGCGGCAGCGCCACTTGAGTCTGTTGAGGTCGGCCTGAGCAAGCATCAGACGGCTCTTCGAACCATCAGCTCTTTGATCTTGCCAATGGCCTTCGTCGGATTCAGCCCCTTCGGGCAGACATCGACGCAATTCATGATGGTGTGGCAGCGGAACAGGCGGTACGGATCTTCGAGATTGTCCAGGCGCTCCGCAGTCGCTTCATCACGGCTGTCGGCGATGAAACGGTAAGCCTGCAAGAGGCCGGCCGGGCCGACGAACTTGTCCGGGTTCCACCAGAAGCTCGGGCAGCTCGTCGAGCAGCTCGCGCAGAGGATGCACTCGTACAGGCCGTTCAACTCGTCGCGCTCCTCGGGCGACTGCAGGCGCTCTTTCTCGGGCGGCGTGTTGTCGTTGACGAGGTAGGGCTTAATCGAGTGGTATTGCTTGAAGAACTGCGTCATGTCGACGATCAGGTCGCGGACCACCGGCAGGCCGGGCAGCGGCTTCAACGTCACCACGTCCGGCAGCGTGCGCAGGTTGGTCAGGCACGCCAGCCCGTTCTTGCCGTTGATGTTCATCGCGTCGGAGCCGCAGACGCCTTCGCGACACGAGCGGCGGAAGGTGATCGACGGGTCGACGGCCTTCAGCTTCATCAACGCGTCGAGCAGCATGCGCTCCGAGCCGTCGAGCTCGACATCGATGCTCTGCATGCGCGGCTTGGCGTCGGTGTCAGGGTCGTAGCGGTAGATGTTGAATGTGCGCTTGGTCATGCTGGAACAGCTGCCTCAGAACGAACGTACTTTGGGCGGAATGGATTCGGCGGTCAGCGGCTTCAGGTTCACCGCCTTGTAGTCGAGGCGGTTGCCGTCGCTGTACCAGAGCGAGTGCTTCATCCACACCTTGTCGTTGCGGCCGTTTGGGAACTCTGCCGTGTCGCCGTAGTCATCGACGCTGTGCGCGCCGCGGCTTTCCTTGCGCGCCGCCGCCGAGACGATGGTCGCACGCGCGGCTTCGATCAGGTTTTCGACTTCGAGCGCTTCGATGCGCGCGGTGTTGAAGATCCTGCTCTTGTCCTTGAGCTGGATGCCCTTCACGCGCTCAGCCAGCGCGGCGATCTTGGTCACGCCGGCGTCCAGGCTGGACTGCGTGCGGAACACGCCGGCGTGCTGCTGCATCGTCGAACGAATGTCGTTGGCCACGTCCTGTGCGTACTCGCCGGACACCGTGTTGTCGAGTCGAACCAAGCGCGACAACGATCGGTCGGCCGCATCCTTCGGCAAGGGCTTGTGCGCTTTGGCTTCCTTTTTCACCGCATCGACGATGTGCATGCCCGCCGCACGGCCGAACACCAACAAGTCGAGCAGTGAGTTGGTCCCCAGGCGGTTGGCGCCATGCACGCTGACGCAGGCGCATTCGCCGACGGCATACAGGCCCTTCACGATGTCGTTGCTGTTGCCACCCGAACCTGACGATGTGGGCGCGACGACCTGACCGTGGATGTTGGTCGGGATGCCGCCCATCTGGTAGTGGATCGTCGGCACCACCGGGATCGGTTCCTTCGTGATGTCGACATTGGCGAAGTTATGGCCGATCTCGAACACGCTCGGCAGGCGCTTCATGATGTCTTCAACACCGATGTGCGTCATGTCCAGATCGATGTAGTCCTTGTTCGGACCACAGCCGCGGCCTTCCTTGATCTCCTGGTCCATGCAGCGGCTGACGAAGTCGCGTGGCGCCAGATCTTTGTAGGCCGGTGCGTAGCGCTCCATGAAGCGCTCGCCGGCACTGTTGCGCAGGATCGCGCCTTCGCCGCGGCAGCCTTCGGTGAGCAGCACGCCAGCGTTGTGGACACCCGTCGGGTGGAACTGCCAGAACTCCATGTCTTCCAGCGGCAGGCCGGCGCGCGCCGCCATGCCCAGGCCGTCGCCGGTGTTAATGAAGGCGTTGGTGCTGGCCGCGTAGATGCGACCGGCGCCGCCGGTGGCCAGCAGCGTGATCTTGGCTTCGAGGATGTGGACCTCGCCGGTCTCCATCTCGAGTGCGGTCACGCCGAGCACGTCGCCGTCGGCATCACGGATCAGGTCGAGCGCCAGCCATTCGACGAAAAACGTCGTGCGCGCCTTGACGTTCTGCTGGTAGAGCGTGTGCAGCATGGCGTGGCCAGTGCGGTCGGCCGCGGCGCAGGCGCGCTGCACCGGCTTCTCGCCGTAGTTCGCCGTGTGGCCACCGAACGGGCGCTGGTAGATCGTGCCGTCGGGGTTGCGGTCGAACGGCATGCCCATGTGCTCGAGCTCGTAGACCACCTTCGGCGCTTCGCGGCACATGTACTCGATGGCATCCTGGTCGCCGAGCCAGTCGCTGCCCTTCACGGTGTCGAAGAAGTGGTAATGCCAGTTGTCCTCGCTCATGTTGCCGAGCGAGGCGCCGATGCCGCCCTGCGCGGCGACAGTGTGGGAGCGGGTCGGGAAGACCTTGGACAGGCAGGCGACGTTCAGGCCCGCTTGCGCCAGGCGCAGCGAGGCCTGCATGCCCGAGCCGCCGGCACCGACGATGACGACATCGAATTTTCGTTTGGCGAGTGACGCCATCACAGTCTCCAGAGCACTTGCACGGCCCAGCCACAACAACCGACGAGCCAGGCCAGCGTGAACACCTGCAAGCCCAAGCGCACGCCAACCGGCTTGATGTAATCCATCCAGACGTCACGCATGCCGACCCAGGCGTGCCAAGCCAGCGAAACGATGACGATGAAGGTCAGCACCTTCATCCACTGCGACGAAAAAATCTGCGACCAGCGCAGGTAGCCGAGCTTGGCGCCGAACAGCACCTGCAGGATCAGCACGACCGTGAACAGCGCCATCAGCGAGGCCGTGACGCGCTGCGAGAGCCAATCGCGAAAGCCGTAGTGCGCGCCGACGACCAGGCGCTTGGAACCAAAATTCTGGTTGGCTGCCATGTGTCTCAGGGGCGCAGCTTGAAGATGTACTCGCTGTACGCGACGGCATTGCCGTTTGCGTCGTTGAATACAACCGCCAACGGTCTGTAGTCAGAAACCGGTACAGAGCATGACGCAGGATTGGGTTTGGCTGTGACGATGACGGCCCCCCCTGCACCAAGTTTCATGCAGCCGAAGGTCTGAAAGCTGATGCGCTTGCCTTTCGGGTAGGTTTTGGTGACACCCGCCGGGTCAGTCACTGCCACTATTAGTTGAAGCGTTTGGCCTCGGTTGACCAGTGGGATAGCTTCTGCTTGCACAGCCTCCTGCTCTGCCTTCGGCTTGCCTACCATTTGTGCTTCAAGCTCCTGGGAGCCCTTGATGGCCACGCCGTCGACAGTCAGACTGATCTTGTAGCGGTTGTCGGGGGCAACGGCTCCCTGGGCCAAGGCAATGGACGAAGCCACCAAGAGGATCAACGAAACAGTGTTGACGATCACGGCGTGCATATCGCTCCTTTCAACTCGACGTTTGTGTACCTGTCAAGGCCGGATGCCGAGCGACCAGCCATGCAGGAGTTGCGAACCCTATCTCGCTGAAGCCTCACCGCAAACGTTGCGACGAACTTCTCGGCGTCAGTGTTGAACGTCTCACCACTACAGGAGTTGATGACATCGAACACCTTGGTCCAATCGCTGTCCGACCCACAACCCGACCTCGAAAGGGCACCCATCAGGTCCACCTCGATGTGATACCGAGCCATCTCACTTGCGCAAAGCCGATCTGCCAACCAGCCGGCAGATCTCTGCCGGCAACGGGCTTCGATCGTCGTCCAGTTGCCGCCTTTAGTGAGGTAGGGGGTGACGAAGTCAGGAAGGACAGCCTTGAGCCAGTTGCAGTTCTCCATGGCGCAACGGGCGTTGCAAGAAGCCTTCGCAATGCAGGTTTGCTGCTGATGAAAAAGGCGAGTTGGATCGGTTGCGGCCTTCGGCACGCTGGTCATTGATTGAACCGTCTTTCCGCACTCAGTAGCTACGTTGTTCGGGTACCAAGTACACGTTGGCGCAGCAACGCACCTCTCTGTCGAGCGATCAAAGCGGTTCGGCGCAAAGCAGTAGCAAGGCGGGTTGTTCCAGTGATCGATTGAAGGGAACAAGCCCGTCAGAACACTTGCGGTGCGACTACGCCGACACAACGCAACCACAGCAACGTAGTCGTTGGAATCTGCGTAATAGCCGGTCGGTCCTGGTCGATAGCGACGACAGTCATAAGAGCCGTAGTTTGTAACCCCCGAAGCGTAAATCCAACTTTGTACAACCCCCACGCTGCCATCCGCGCTCCAGTTCAACGTGCGAGCCGCAGCGTCGCAAACCTCGTCCCGTGTGTCGCTCTCGGGCACACGAAATTGCTCCTTAACGCCGTACCAGCCCAACGGTTCGAAATACTCGTCCCCAGGGGCCGCTGAAGCGTTGCCCCCAACCAGCAGAGATAGACAGAACAACGCCATCAGCGACATGCGACCGAGCGTGTTGGTGCTCAAACAGTCAAGCGACATGCGTCAACCCCAAAAGAAGAGCTTGACGCCCAACACCAGCGTCAACAGCCCAGACAGGCCGAGCGTGACCAACGCCGACTTGTGGCCGAACTCTTTGGTGACCGCATGCGTGGCGTCCATCCAGAGGTGGCGCAC
>JANOEG010000311.1:0-11407 GCA_031413095.1 Burkholderiales bacterium
AAGGTTGACGCCAGCTGCCATGTCTGGCCGTCGCTGGCCACGCCGCTCGTCGTCCACGTGCTGGGCCGGGTCAGCAGCGTGGTCCAGGCCTGCGCCACAGCGTAACCGCCGACGCTGCCGCCGCCTCCGCCTCCGCAGGCAGCGAGAAACAGCGTAGCCAGGCTATACCAGAGGCGGCGAGTGCGCAGGCGCATGTTGAGTTCGTCGGTGCGTCGATGGAGTTATTGTCTGTGTAAATGGACCGCTCGCATCGCTGGAAACCCAACGTCACCGTCGCCGCTGTGGTCGAGCGCGGCGGGCGCTATCTGCTGGTCGAAGAACGCGCAGCCGATGGCCGCCTGGTGCTCAACAACCCGGCCGGCCATCTCGACCAAGGTGAGACGCTGCTGCAGGCCGTTGTGCGCGAAGTGCTCGAAGAGACGGCCTGCGTCTTCACGCCGACCTGTTTGCAGGGCATCCATCTGGCGCCTTCGGCGACGGGCGACGTGACCTACCTGCGCTTCGCTTTCGCCGGCCACGTCAGCGAGCCGCTGCCGGGGCGTGGGCTCGACGACGGTATCGTGCGGACGCTGTGGCTGACGCCTGAAGAGATTGCTGCAGAGCGCGCGCGGCATCGCAGCGCGCTGCTGATGCGCTGCATCGATGACCATTGCGCCGGGCGGCGCTACCCGCTGCAGTTGTTGCAGGCCGATGCATCCGATTTCCCCGGGCTCGGATAATCGAGCGGTCATGAAGCAACGTGTCGTCGTGGGCCTGTCCGGCGGGGTCGATTCCGCGGTCAGCGCGTGGCTGCTCAAGCAACAGGGATACGACGTCATCGGCCTGTTCATGAAGAACTGGGAAGACGATGACGACAGCGACTACTGCTCGTCGAACATCGATTTTGTCGATGCCGCCGCCGTCGCCGACGTGATCGGCATCGAGATCGAGCATGTCAACTTCGCCGCCGAGTACAAGGACCGCGTCTTCGCCGAGTTCCTGCGCGAGTACCAGGCCGGCCGCACGCCGAACCCGGACGTGCTGTGCAACGCCGAAATCAAATTCAAGGCTTTTCTCGACCACGCGATGCGCCTGGGGGCGCAGAAGATCGCGACGGGGCACTACGCGCGCGTGCGCGAGCGCGACGGCCGGTTCGAGTTGTTGAAGGGGCTCGATCCGGCCAAGGACCAGAGCTACTTCCTGCACCGCCTGAACCAGCAGCAACTGTCGCGCACGCTGTTCCCGGTCGGCGAGCTGAAGAAGACCGAGGTCCGCCGCCTCGCCGCCGAGATCGGGTTGCCGAATGCGAAGAAGAAGGACTCGACCGGCATCTGCTTCATCGGCGAGCGGCCGTTCCGCGAATTTCTGAACCGCTACCTGAGCCATGCGCCGGGGCCGATCGAAGACGAGCGCGGAAAAAAACTCGGTCAGCACCTGGGACTGTCGTTTTACACACTCGGCCAGCGCCAGGGTCTGGGCATTGGCGGTGTCAAAGGACATGGCGATGCGCAGGGCGGGCACGCGCCCTGGTTCGTGGCCCGCAAGGAGTTGAAGCGCAATGCGCTGGTCGTTGTCCAGGGGCATGAGCACCCGGCCTTGCAATACGGCGCGCTGACGGCCGAGGATCTGAGTTGGACCGCCGGTGCGCCACCGGCCGCCGGCCGCTACGCCGCCAAGACGCGCTACCGCCAGACCGATGCCGCGTGCTCGCTCTCTATGCAGAACGGCGGCTTGGCGTTGGCCTTCGACGAGGCGCAGTGGGCCGTGACGCCGGGCCAGAGCGCCGTGCTCTACGACGGCGAGGTCTGCCTTGGCGGTGGTGTGATCGCCTCGGCGACGCTGGCCGAGCGACGTCAGCGCGCGGTGGCCGCGGCATGACGACGACGGCTTACAGCCAGGGCGTGGCGCCGTTCTACGACCTGTGGAGCGGCGATGTTGGCCGCGCGGATGAACAACTGGCCTTGGTGCAGCGCCATGTGAAGGCCGGCGCCTCGGTGCTTGACGTCGGCGCGGGCACCGGCACGCTGGCGTTGACGCTGGCCAGCGCCGGCTATCGCGTCACCGCGCTCGAGCCCGACCCGGAGATGTACGGCCAGTTGCTGGCACGCTTGGGCGCGCGGCGCGATCTCGAACAAGCGCTGACGCCGCTGCCGCGCGGCGCTGGCTTCGCGCTCGGCAGCACGTTCGATGCCGTGGTCTGCTGGGCGGTCTTTCACCTCATCAACGCCCGCGAGCGCCACACGCTGGTGGAGCATGCCGCGCAGCACCTGGCGAGCGGCGGTCGCCTGCTGCTCGACGTGGCGGTGGACGGCAGTGAGCGCAGTGATCAGCCACGCACGCTGACGGCCGAGCGCCGCTTCGGCGACACGCTGCTGCGCAAATACGTGACGATGCGCCGCATGGGCACCGGGCGCTGGCTGACGACGTGGGAGCTGGTCACGCTGCGCGGCGAGACTGTGATCGACACCTGTACGCGCGTCTTCGACTGGCAGCCGATGGTGCCGGCCGAAGCCGAAGCAATGCTGGTCCAGCACGGTTTGGACATCGAGCAGCGGCATGCTGACGAGAGCGGTGCGCCGTTCGTGCTGGGCGCAAGTCGATCGCTGCTGTTGGTGGCACGCAAGCGCTGAACGCGCGCGTCGCGTTCAGGCCAGCACGCGGTCGATGACGTGAATGGCGCCGTTGCTGGCGAAGAAGTCAACGTCGGTCACGTTGGCTTGAACCGACCCGTAAGTGAGCGTCGCCAGAACCACCGCATCGGAACCCTTGCGCAGCGTCACTTGCTGATTGCTCAGGGTGGGCAACACGACGCCTGCCGCGGGGAAACTGTCCGAGCCGATGGTCTGACCTGACACGACGTGCCGGCGCACGACGCTGTCTATCAGTTGCGAGTTCACAGCGTCGTTGATCGGCACGAACACGGTGAACTGACCTGCGCCATTGAGGGTGTCGAATGTCGCCCCACTCACCGAAGCACTGAAATCGGAGAACGAGTCGATGCTGGCCCGCAGGGTTTGTGCCACCGTCAAAACGCCTTTGGGCAATAGCACGTCGCTGACGACATGCAGCACGCCGTTGCTGGCCGCGACGTCGGCTTCCGGGATCGTGATCGACGTCCGACCCACGCCGTCCCAAATGTTGAGCTGACCACCGTTGTTGACGAAGATCAAAACAGCAGGGTCGGTGCGAAATGTGTACAGCGTGTCCGGTCGCTCGTCACTTGCGGCGAAGGATCTCAGCGTGCTCGCCGACAGAAACCGCGGCACCACATGAAAGCCGATCAACTCGGCCAGCTTTTGGTCTGACAACGCGCCGACACGCGACTCCAGCGCATTGAAGGCGTCGTTGGTTGGTGCGAACAATGTCCGATTGGCGCCTGCCTGACCGAGCTGGTCGGCCAAGCCTGCGTTTTGCAGCGCCGCGAGCAAGGCGCTGAAGCGCCCATCCTGCTGCAACAGCTGCAGCAGAGTAAGGGACCCAGACGGACTGCCGCCGCCACTCTCTCCACCGCCGCCGCAGGCCTTGAGCAGAGCACCCGCAGCGGCAACGCCCGCAGCCTTGAGGAACAGTCGTTTCACGAGGGCAATTTCCTTCTAGGCGGCCATGCTCAAGGGGCCACCGGCGGCAGCACCGGTAGCAGCACCTTGTCGATGACGTGCACGACGCCGTTGCTGGCAATGATGTCGACGACCGTGATGCGGGCGTCGGTGGCGGTCGTGTCGTCAATCGTCGGCGGGCTGCCGGCGTTGATCGTGATCGTTTGGCCGGCAAGCAGCGTGGCCACCGGCGTGCCGAAGGGGATCTGCGACGACAGCACGCGCGAGCCGAGCACGTGATAGCGCAGCGCCGCCTCGATCTGGTTGACGGCCAGCGGCTCCAGCACCGGGTCTGCGTCGACGAATGCGGCGTTGACTGGCGCGAACAACGTGTAGGACGCGCTAGCGTCATTGAGTGCAGTGACCAGCGCCGGATTGACGTTGCTGATGAGCCCCGAGAAACGCTCGGGATTGCTCTGCACCGTTTGCACCACGGTCAGCAGGCCCGGTGGCATGAGCACGCGGTCGATGACGTGGAAGACACCGTTGTCATTGGGCACGTCAGTCAGGCCGATGATGCCGACGCGGCCCACGGAATCGGTGATGCGGATGCTGCCGGTGGTGGTCAGGGCGAGGGCCAGTGTGGTCGCGCCCTGGACGAGCGACGTGTTCTGGCTGGGGCCGCTGGCCAGGAGCTCAGGCCCGGTGACGCGTGCAGGCAGCACGTGATAGAGCAGGATGCTTTCCAGCGTCGAGGCCGGCAGGGCGTTGACCATTGCCGAAATCGACGAGAAGCCGAGCTGATTGGCCAGCAGGCCAAAGGCATCGTTGGTCGGTGCCAGCAAGGTGATGTTGGCGTTGGCGGCGCTGAGCTCATCGATCAGCCCGGCCTTGGTCGCTGCCAGCACGAGGCCCGAGAAGGTGCCGCGTGTGGCCACTTCGACCATTGTGCCGGGCGTCTGGTCGTCGCCGCTGTCGGTGCCGCCGCAGGCGCTGATCAGGGCGCCAGCGACGGTCGCTGCGGCCAACTTCAAAAACGAGCGTTTCATTGCGGGTCTCCTGCGTGGTGGGGCGGCGCTGGCGCGAAGGGTGGGTGAGCCGATGAAGGGGGCGCCGCGCATCGGGCTCACAGTATCGCCTGATCGGCGTGAGCCTCCCGGCCGGGCCTGACAAGTGCTTGCAACGGCAACGAGGCCCCGCGGGCTGACAGCACGCGGGGCCTCGCAGGCAAGGCGCTCGGTGAGCTTTAGGGCGCGAGCGAAGGGATCAGCACCTTGTCGATGACGTGGATCACGCCGTTGCTGGCGCGCACGTCCACCGCGGTGATCGTGCCCGGCGCCGCCGTGGTGTCGGTGATAGTGGCGATCACCGGCGGCGTGCCGGCGTTGATGGTGATGTCTTGCCCAGCCACCGTGGTGACGGGCGTGCCGAACACCGGGCCCAGCTCCGAGGACAGCACCTCGTCAGCCAGCACGTGGTAAGTCAGTACGGTCGTGAGTTGAGGAATCGTCAGGCCGGTCGGCGCAGAGGCAAAGGCGGTGTTCGTGGGAGCGAACACCGTGAAAGGGCCCGCGCCGCTCAAAGTCGTTGCCAGGTCGGCAGCCACGACAGCGCCCACCAGCGACGAAAACACAGACGGGTTGGCCTGAGCCATCTGGACCACGTTGAGCACGCCGGGCGGCACCAGCACTTTGTCAACGACATGGACGATGCCGTTGGTGGCGCGCACGTCGGCGGAGGTGACCGTCGCCCGGTCGAGCACGGCGTCGGTGATGCGCACACCGCTGCTGGCGTCGATGCCGATCGTGGCTGCGCTGCCGCCGAAGCTGTAGATCGTGGCCTGGGTGGCACCGCCGGAACCGAGCTGCGAGGCGTTCAGGCGCGTCGGCAGCACGTGATACGACAGGATGCTGGCCAACGCTTCGGCTGGCAGCGCGGTGACCATCGCGCCGGCATCGGCGAAGCCCAAGCGGGTGGCCAGGGTGTTGAAGGCGGCGTCAGTCGGCGCGAACACCGTGAGGCGGGCACTGCCGTCCGACAGTTCGTCAGCCAAGCCGGCCTTGGTGGCAGCGGCGAGCAGTGCGGTCAAGTTGGCGTTGGTGGCAATGGTGACGATATTGCCGGCCGGCTCTTCGTCATGATCGCTTCCGCCGCAAGCGCTTACTATTGCTACGACACTTGTTAGTAGTGCAAACTTCAAAAATGAACGCTTCATCCTGGCTCTCCGTTACAGCTTGCGGCGCCGTTCGCTGACCGAACCGCTACCGCCGGCAAAACTGCCGAGCCCAGAATGTATACCGATCAGTTCACACCACAACTACAAAGTGCAACCGAAGCTGAGGGTCATCAAGTCAAGCGCCGGTCAGAACGGAATGTCGTCGTCCATGTCATCAAAGCCGGTCGATGACTTTTGCGGCGCGGGCTTGCTGCCTCCGCCGGCCGACGGCCGCGCCGCCGGGGCGCCACCGCCGCCGCCCCGCGACTCGCCGTCGCCCATGCCTTCGCGGCTGCCCAGCAACTGCATCTCGGTGGCAACGACCTCGGTGGCGTACTTTTCGACGCCATCCTTGTCGTTGTACTTGCGAGTTTTCAGCCGGCCCTCGACGTAGACCGAGCGGCCCTTGCGCAGGTACTCGCCTGCGATTTCGGCCAAGCGGTCGCGGAAGACGACACGGTGCCACTCGGTCTCTTCCTGCTTCTCGCCGCTGGTCTTGTCTTTCCATTGGCGCGAGGTCGCGATCGTGACGTTGCAAATCGTGCCGCCGTCCGGGAAGACGCGCGTTTCGGGATCGCGGCCAAGGTTGCCGACGATGATGACTTTGTTGACCGAGGCCATGGGGCGCTCCTGAGGATGAGGCGCAAATGATAGTGCGCAGGCCGCACGCCGCGGATCAGGGTTCGCCTTTCCGGGCGCCTATGGCCGGCTCATCGCACCTGCGCCGCCTTGGCGCGCATCACGTACTGCTGGTAGGCCGGCAACGCGATGGCGGCGACGATGCCGAGCACGAACAACAGCACGGGCACGGCAACGACCCATGCCATGCCGCGCGGGGTCGGCGGCGGCGGTGCGCCGAAACGATTGCGCCCCGGCTTGCCAGCGATGAACCAGAAAATCAGGCCGACAAAAGGGATCAGCACCAGCAACGCGGCCCAACCCGTCCAGTCGATGTCGTGGCAGCGCTGGATGGTCAACAGCGCCACGAAGACCGCGTAAGCGAGGTAGGCCACGCCGAGCAGAACATAGAGCACCGACTCAGAGCCCGCCGCTGCCCCCAGAAGCCCGGCCGCGAAAGCCACCGGCATGATCGCAAACGAGCCGAGGATCGACCACGCGATGTAGCGCAGGCGACCCATCCGGCCGCTGGCCGACCAGAGCTTGATCGGCTGCGTGTCGCTGTTGCCCTGCATGTCTTGCACGCGCGCCTTGGGCGGCGCATACGGATTGCTGTTGCTCGCCTCTGTCATCTCATGCTCCTCCATCATTGGCAGATCTTGGGTAACGACAACGAGCCTACAACGGGCCAGCGACAATCTGCGCCGTGACTGACCCGAGTACCTCGCCCCTGCTGTCGATCCTGCGCGAAGTTTTCGGCTACGCCGAGTTCCGCGGCCTGCAAGCCGACATCATCGAGCACGTGGTCGAGGGCGGCGACGCGCTGGTGCTGATGCCCACGGGCGGCGGCAAGAGCCTCACCTACCAGGTGCCCGCCATTGCGCGCCATCGCAGCGGCCGCGGCGTGGCGCTCGTCGTCAGCCCGCTGATCGCGCTGATGCAGGACCAGGTCGGCGCGCTCGAAGAAGTCGGCGTGCACGCATCGTTTCTCAACAGCACACTCGACAGCGGCGACGCGCGCGACATCGAGCGCGAGCTCTTGTCGGGCCGGCTGGTGCTGCTCTATGCCGCGCCCGAGCGCATCCTGACGCCGCGTTTTCTGGCCATGCTCGACTCGCTGCACGAGCGCGGCCTGTTCTCGCTGGTGGCGATCGACGAGGCGCATTGCGTCAGCCAATGGGGCCACGACTTTCGCGAGGAATACCTGGGCCTGACGGTCTTTGCCGAACGTTATGCGGGCGTGCCACGCATGGCACTGACCGCGACAGCCGATCACATCACGCGCGCCGACATCGTGGCGCGGCTGTCTTTGGGCAACGCGCGCACGTTCATCGAGAGTTTCGATCGGCCCAACATCCGCTACACCATCGTCGAGAAGGACGAGCCCAAACGCCAGTTGCTGCGCTTGCTGCAAGACGAACATGAGGGCGAGGCCGGCATCGTCTATTGCGGCACGCGCAAGAAGGTCGAAGAGACCGCGGCCTGGTTGAGCAGCGAAGGCATCACCGCCCTGCCGTACCACGCCGGCCTCGACGCCAGCGTGCGTGAGAAGCACCAGAACCGCTTCCTGCGCGAAGACGGCCTGGTGATGGTGGCGACGATCGCCTTCGGTATGGGCATCGACAAGCCCGACGTGCGTTTTGTGGCCCACCTCGACCTGCCGAAAAACATCGAGGCCTACTACCAGGAGACTGGCCGCGCCGGCCGCGACGGTGCACCGGCCGAGGCCTGGATGGCCTACGGCCTGCAAGACGTGGTCAACCAGCGCCGCATGATCGACGAGAGCAGCGGCGGCGAAGAGTTCAAGCGCGTGCAGCGCGGCAAGCTCGAAGCGCTGCTGGCCTTGTGCGAGGCCAGCGATTGCCGGCGTGTACGGCTGCTGAGCTACTTCGGCGAGCCCAGCGCCGCCTGCGGCAACTGCGACAGCTGCTTGTCGCCGCCCGGCACCTGGGACGGCACCGAGGCCGCGCGCAAGCTGCTTTCGTGCATCTACCGGATCAGACAGTCGAGCGGCATTGGCTACGGCGCCGGCCATTTGCTCGACGTGCTGCGCGGCAAGGTGACGGACAAGGTGCAGCAGCACCACCACGACCGGTTATCGACCTTCGGCATCGGATCGGACCTCGACGATGCGCGCTGGCGCGGCGTGCTGCGCCAGCTCGTCGCGCTCGGCCATGTCGTTACCGAGGGCGAATACAACACGCTGGCGCTGACCGACAGCGCGCGCATCGTCTTGAAAGGTGAAGTGCCGATCGTGCTGCGCGTGCCGCGTGAGGCGCCGCCGCGCAGCCGTTCGCGGCGCGACGCGAAGCCCGGCAAGCCGAGCGGCGCCGGCCTCGCCGCCACGCTCGACGCTGTAGGCCAACAACGCTTTGCGGCACTGCGCGCTTGGCGCGCCGAGGTGGCGAAGGAACACAACTTGCCTGCCTACGTCGTCTTCCACGACGCCACGCTGGCCACGATGGCGCAGCAGCAACCGGCGACGCTCGACGAGCTCTCGACGATCAGCGGTGTGGGGGCGAAGAAGCTCGAAGCCTACGGGGCGGCTATCCTGCGCGTTCTTGCTAGCTGAGCCGCCATGCCAATCACACGCAACACGCTCGACCTAGCGCGATTCAACCCGCACGCTCAGTTGCCCTATGAGCTACGCATCGAGGACTTCCGACTTGCTGCACAGGACGTGTACGACTTTTTCTATGACGTCAATACGGGCCTCACTGCGAAGGGCCTTGAACGGCTCGACGACACCTTGCGACCCGCGATCATGTCGGGCGTCTTGTCCGACATGCTGACGGCGAGCTTGGCCAAACACTCGCGGACGCTGACCGTCAACGCCTACTTCAATGGCCATCCTGATCTGGTTGTTCGCGGTCAACACGCAAACAACGCCGTGAAAGCGGGCGATCAAGGCGTCGAGATCAAGACGACGCGCAAGACCGGCGGCGCCGTCGATACGCATGGCGCGCGCAACCAGTGGATGTGCGTATTCGTGTACCGGACCGATGCGCAGACCGAGCCGGCGATCGACCGCAGGGCCATGACGTTCACAGAAATCTACCTTGGGCTGGTCACCGTCGAAGACTTTCGGCGCAACGAACGCGGCGAAATGGGAACCCGCACCGCAACGCTTGATGCGCGCGGGATCGCGAAACTTCGGTCGAGTTGGATCTATCTGGCGTAGCAGTCTTCAGGGCGGCAGCCGCAGCGCCGCCAAGCGGGGAATGGCGTCTGCCGCCACGTCGAAGTAGTCGCGGTCACGCTCGATGCCGATGCTCGAATAGCCGACCGCTTCAGCCGCTGCCAATGTAGAGCCCGAACCCGCGAACGGATCGAGCACGACGCCCTGGCCCAGCGGCAAGACACCACGCACCAGTTTGCGCAGGAAGGCCTGCGGCTTCAGGCTCGGATGCGGCGCCAGCTTGCGCTCTGCGGCCCGCGTCGGCGCCGATTCGATGACGTCGCCAAAAGGCTTGTCGGAAGAGATGCGGCGAAACCCCCCGGTGCCCCACTTCCGCAAGTTGTCCTGCACACGGCCGTCGATCGGTTTGCGAAAGACCAGCCACGGTTCCCACATCGAACGCGGCATCACGCTGACTTGCTCGAACTCGACATGCGCCGCTTTTGGCCGATCGCCGCCACGCATGGTCATCACCAGGCGCGCGATCTCCCCGCGCCTCTCGAGCCCCGCACGCGCCAGTGCGCCCGAGACGATGAACGACAACAACGGATTGCTGGCCACCAGCACGTTCGCCCCCGGCACGAGTGCGCGCAGCAGGCTGCGCCCCCACGCATAGAAGAATTGTTCGAGTGCCGCGTGGTCCTGGGCATTGAGCACCGTGAAGCGCGGCAAGGGTGCGCGCTTGGCGCCGTCGAAGCTCGGCGGAATGCGCCACACGCCGCCGCGACGTGCGCGCAGCTTCTCTTGCTCGACGTCGCTGTACTCGACCAGGCCATAGGGTGGATCGGTGACCACCGCATGAATCGACTGCGCCTCGCGTTGATCGAGCCAGTCGATGCAGTCACCCAGCAGCAACTCGGCGCGGCCGTGGGCGAAGCGCGTCGTTTGGGAACTGGTTGGAGGCGGCGGAGGTTCATCGAGACCCAGCAACGAATACTGTGCACGGTCCATACGAGCAAACAAAGTGGTGGTGTTCAGTTGCAGGTAGGAGCGCACAGAAGAAGGCGACACATCGCCGATGAGTCCGATCACCTCATCCGTGATTTCACGGACAGAGGCGCCGCGAGGGCGTCCTTCAAGAACACTGACGATCGCGTCTCTCACTTCGCCAGGTCTTCTTCGCATGCAGGCCGTCCTCTGTGAGACGAGTATAGACGTCCAGACGTCTATGGGGCACGGGCCCTTCAACATCGACTACCTCACACTCACCGCCACCTCCTGGCTGGCTGCTCGCTGCCCGGCATCGTCTACTGCGCGGGCAAAGTAGCGCACCTCGCTGGACGCTCCGGCCGGCAGAGAGGTTTCGACGGCGTAAGGCGCGCTGCTGTCGCGGCCGACAAGCACGTCGCCACCAGCATCGATGCGGAAGAACGAAACCTCGCGCACCACGTAGTCGTCACTGGCCGCTGCCACCAGGCCGATACGCTCGCCGGGCGCCGCTTCCGAGGGCGCGGCGGCCAGGCTGACGCTGGGTGGGTCGTCATCGGGGCCGATGCCGATCGACAGGCCGACGCCGCAGGCGGCGAGCCCGGTGCACGACGACGCTGCGAGCAGGAGGAGCCAAGCCTTCATGGCCGCATGATGAACCTGCGATGCCCAGACTTCAATGCGCCAGACCCCCCCGGCGTAACCCCATTTCCAACGCTGCGGCGTACAAGCCGAGACGACCGACACTCTGCCTGCCATGACCGAGAGCGCCCCCGCCGATGACGACGACGCCCTGATGCTTGCCTTCGCGCAAGGCGACGCGCGCGCCTTCGAGCGCCTGTACGCGCGCCACCACGGCGCGTTGTACCGCTTCGTGCGGCGCGTGCTCGGACGCGAGGCCGGCACGCAGTGCGACGAGGTCTTTCAGGACACGTGGCTGCGTGTGGTGAATGC
>JANOEG010000312.1:0-3484 GCA_031413095.1 Burkholderiales bacterium
CGCCGGCCATGTTGCCGGCCTGCTCGCCGCGCTGACCGACGAAGCCGCCGCGGCCGCGCTCGACGCCGGCCCGGCACTCGACCCCGACGTCTTGACGCCGCCATCCGAGCGCCTGGCCGAAGGCACCTGGCTCGGCCGCTACCGGCTGGTGCACCCGCTGGGCCAGGGCGGCATGGCCGACGTCTGGCTGGCCGAACCTCAAGGTGGGGTACCGGCGCGTCAGGTCGCGCTGAAGATGCCGCACGCCCGCGGCAACGACGCCGCTCTTGCGGCGCGCTTCGAGCGCGAGCGCGACATCCTGGCCGCGCTCGAGCACCCGCACATCGCGCGCCTGTACGACGCCGCCACGGCCGCCGACGGCACGCCCTTCATCGCCATGGAGTGCGTGGACGGCCAGGCGATCGACCGCTGGTGCGACGCGCAGCAGCTCACGGTCGGCCAGCGCCTGGTGCTGTTCGAACAGGTGCTTGACGCCGTGCAGTTCGCGCACTCGCGCCTCGTCATCCACCGCGATCTCAAACCCTCCAACATCCTGGTCACGCAGGACGGTCAGGTGAAGCTGTTGGACTTCGGCATTGCCAAGCTCCTGCACAGCAACGACGGCGCTGCCGCGACGCTGGCCTTGACGCGTGCCGCCGACCGCGTGCTGACGCCGGCGTACGCAGCGCCCGAGCAGGTGGCCGGCGAGGCGATCACGCCGGCCACCGATGTCTATACCTTGGGCGTCTTGCTGTTCGAGCTGCTGACCGGCGAGCGGCCGTACCGGCTGCGCTTCGAATCGGCCGGCCAGTTGGAGCAGGCCGTTCACGACGCCGACGTTCGCCGCGCCAGCCAGGCCGCATCGGACACCGGCGCGCAGCGCGCGGCGCAGCGGGGCGCCACGCCGCTCGTGCTGCGCAAGCGCCTGCGCGGCGACCTCGACGCCATCATCGCCAAGGCACTGAACCGCGACCCGGGCGCGCGCTACGAGAGCGCGAAAGCCTTTGCCGATGACGTTCGCCGCCACATCGACGGTCGGCCCGTGCGCGCCCAGCCGGAGTCGGCGCTTTACCTGGCTCGTAAGTTCGTCGGCCGCCACCGCGTGGCCTCGCTGGCCGCCGCCGCCGTGCTCTCGTCGCTGACGGCCGGCGTGGGCGTGGCCGCCTGGCAGGCCGTGCGCGCCGACGCCGAGCGCGACCGCGCCGTGGCCGCGAGCACACGGGCGCAATCCACGCAGCGCTTCATGTTCGATCTGCTCGACGACGCCGCTCGCGCAGGCAAACCGATCTCGATGACCGAGCTGATGGCCCGCGCCGAGGCGCTGTCGCGGCGCACGCTGGCCGGCAAACCCGACGAACTGGCCGGCGTGCTGTGGATGGTGGCCAACCACCGCATCGAGACGCTGGGCTTTGCGCAGGCGCACACCCTGCTCACCGAAGCCGCCGCGCTGGCCCGCGAGCCCAGCCTCAAGGCCGCGATCGAGTGTTCAGAGGGCGAAGTGCTGGCACAGAGCAGCCAGGTCGAAAGCGGCACCCGGCAGTTGCAGGCGCAGGTCGATCAGCCGCGCCTGCCGATGGACGTGCGCGCCGCCTGCGCCTTGCGCCTGGCCCGCATCTTCATCGTCTCGCAACGCGCTGCGATGGCCGAGGCGCCGCTGGCGCAAGCCTGGTCGCACTACCGCGACGCCGGTGTCGAAGCGTTGAACGAGCGCACCGAAGTGCTGACGATGCAGACCTACCTCAAGTCCGGTAATGGCCGCGCGCAAGGACAGGATGCGCTCAATCAAGAAGGCATGGAGCGCCTGAAAGCCGCCGGGCGCGACCGCGGGCCCGCCGCCAAAGGCTTGTTCAATACCTGGGCCACGATGGCCATGGTCAGCGGCGAGCCGCGTGCTGCTGCCGAGCGCTACGACAGCGTGCTGCACATCGCCGCCGAAGATCAGCCGCAGCACGGCCCGAGCGCCTACGACACCATGATGGCCGCGGGACCGCGCATCGCACAGGGCCGGCTCGACGAGGCCGACGCCCTGCTCGCGCAGGCGCAAGACAAGGCCGCGATCGAAGGGGCCAGCGCCGTGCAGATGGGCGCGATGTGTCAGCGCGCGCGCGTCGCCGCGCAGCGCAACGAGCATGCGCAGGCCGACGATTGGTTTGCACGCGCGGATGCGGTGCCCGACACCGGACAGGCGCTGCGCGCCAACCAATTGGTGTTCTGCGATCTGGCGCGCGCCGACGCCGCCATCCTCGCCGGCCGCCCTGCGGACGCGCTGACCCGGCTCGCCGCCTACCTGCCGGCAACGTCCACGACCACCCACAGCCTGTCGCTGCGCCAGACCGCGCTGCTGTTGGCGGGGCGAGCCTGGCTGCAATCCGGCGACGTGGCCAAGGCACGCCCTCTGGCCGACGAGGCGGTGGCCGCAGCCCGACAACTGCAGGCCGACAACCGGCACTCGTCGCGCACCGGTGAAGCTCTCTGGCTGCTGGGTCAGATCCAGCGCGCAGCGCACGAGGACAGCGCGGCGCGGCAGACCGTGGCCGAGGCGGCACAGCACCTCGATGCCACGGTCGAGGCGGCGCAGCGTTGGCGGGCGCAAGCGCAACGAGCACTGGCCGACTGGGCTGCCGCGGCGCCTGCCAAGCGCGCCGACACGCAGCGCCTGTGAAGTGCTTGTGGTCGCACTGAAATCGCCATGACCGTCACCGTCAAGCCGCTGAAGGTGATTCAACTGCGCCCCCTCAACCGCGCCGTGCTGGTGATCTCGGCGACCGGACTGGCGGTGCTGGCCGCGGCCATGCCGCTGGTGCCGGATGCGCGCAGCGGCGCTGGCGTCCTGACCGCGGTGTGCCTGTACCTCCTGCTGCTGGCTGCGATCCTGGTGGTGCCGGTGTGGCGGCAGCGTGTCGAAGTGGACGCGTCGCAGATCACCTTGACCAGCGCCTATGGCCGGCGCCGGACGGTGGCGCGCGCCGCCATCGTGCGATCGGCGCTGTATGTCGGCCCCTACTACGACATGGCCGGCTATCGGTACCTCGATCTCTATGGCGACGGGTCAGCGCGCGCACCGCTGTTGTCGATCGTGCTCAACGTCTACACCGCGGCCGACCAGGCCTATCTGCTTGCGCTGGCACGCGAGATCACCGGCCTGGATGTTGCGACGTCACCGCCTGTCGGGTAGTGCCGCCTGCGATCGCACCGAGGGTGACAAAAGGATCGGCAACTTCGCGAGGCCTGCGGCAGAACCAGGACGTTCAGCCGACGAAGAACAAGGCGACGCTGCAGACGAGCGCGAAAAACCACAGGAGCGACCTGAGGTTGGCGCGATCTGCCAGATAGGCCCCGATGAAGCCCACACGAAACAGCACGAAGGCGATCGCCAGGGCGTTGACTGTCGCTTGAGGTGCGTTGAGGCGCTGGGCGACCAAGACACCTGCGATGAAGACAGGCAAGGCCTCGAAGCTGTTGAGCTGTGCAGCGTGTGCTCGAGACTGCCAGCCTTGCAGGCCAG
>JANOEG010000313.1:0-4067 GCA_031413095.1 Burkholderiales bacterium
CTTCGGCGTCACCCGCCATGGCAAGGTGGTGTTCTACGACTACGACGAGATCGAGTACCTCACCGACTGCAACTTCCGCCGCGTGCCCGAGGCGCGCAACGAAGAGGACGAGATGAGCGGCGAGGTCTGGTACCACGTCGGCCCGAAGGACGTGTTCCCGGAAACCTTTGCGCCGTTCCTGCTCGGCAACCCCAGCGTGCGAAAGGTCTTCATGAAACATCACGCCGACCTGCTCGACGCCGCTTTCTGGCAAGGCCACAAGGAGCGCATCGCCGCTGGCCATGTGCACGACGTCTTTCCATACGACGACAGCAAGCGCTTTGCGAGGGCGGCCGAGTGACCACAACCGAGTGGTTCGAACTCGCCAGCTACGTCGTCACCGTCGTCGGCCTGCCGTTCGCGATCGGCATCTTCTTCTACGAGCAGCGCAAGGAGCGCGAGAACGAAGAGGAGGAGCAGTACCAGCACCTCTCCGACGCCTACAACGATTTCCTGAAGATCGTGCTCGACCATGCCGACCTGCAGTTGCGCACGCACGAGCCGCTGCCCGATCCCGCGCCCGAGCAGCGCGAGCGCATGCTGGTCATCTTCGACATGTTGATCTCGCTCTTCGAACGCGCCTACCTGGTGGCGTACAAAGACAGCATGGACACCACCGAACGCCGCCGCTGGAATTCGTGGGACGACTACATGCGCGAGTGGTGCCGGCGCGATGACTTCTTCAACGCCCTGCCGCTGCTGCTGCGCGGCGAAGACCCTGAATTCCAGTCCTATATCAAGCGTGTGGCGCAGGAAGAGCGCGGCAGCACGTCTATTCTTTCCGTCTGAGACCTCGCAAGGAGCCCGCCATGGCCACCGACCCCGTTGTCATCGTTTCCGCCGCCCGCACGCCCATCGGCGGCCTGCTCGGCGATTTCTCTTCACTCGCCGCCTGGGAACTCGGCGCCGCCGCGATCAAGGCCGCGGTCGAGCGCGCCAAGCTGCCCGGCGATGCCATCGACGAAGTGCTGATGGGCAACTGCCTGATGGCTGGCCAGGGCCAGGCGCCGGCGCGCCAGGCGATGCGCAAGGCCGGCCTGCCCGATTCGGCCGGCGCGGTGACGCTTTCCAAGATGTGCGGCAGCGGCATGCGCGCGATGATGTTCGCGCACGACATGCTCGCCGCCGGCAGCGCCAATGCAGTGCTCGCCGGGGGCATGGAGAGCATGACCAACGCGCCGCACCTGATGTTCGCGCGCAAAGGCATCAAGTACGGCGCCGCACAGCTCTATGACCACATGGCAATCGACGGCCTCGAAGACGCCTACGAGCGCGGCAAGGCGATGGGCGTGTTCGCTGAAGCGTGCGTCGGTAAATACAGCTTCAGCCGCGAAGCGATGGACCAGTTCGCGATCACGTCCACGCAACGCAGCAAGGCCGCCAATGAAGACGGCAGCTTTGCGTGGGAAATGGCGCCGGTGACGCTGACCTCACCGAAAGGCGACACCGTGGTCAAGTTCGACGAGCAGCCTTTCAAGGCCAAGCTCGACAAGATCCCGACGCTCAAGCCAGCGTTCAAGAAAGACGGCGCGATCACGGCCGCCACGTCGTCGAGCATTTCTGACGGCGCAGCGGCGCTGGTGCTGATGCGTGAGTCCACGGCCAGGAGAATGGGCGTCGCGCCGATCGCGCGCATCGTCGCCCACGCCGTGCACGCGCAGGCGCCTGAGTGGTTCGCCACGGCGCCCGCTGGCGCCATCCAGAAGGTGTTGCAGCGCTCGGGCTGGGATGCCAAGAGCGTCAACCTCTGGGAGGTCAATGAAGCCTTCGCCGCGGTGACGATGGCGGCGATGGCCGAGTTCAAGCTGCCGCACGAGATCGTCAACGTGCATGGCGGCGCGGTCGCACTCGGCCATCCGATCGGCGCGTCCGGTGCGCGCATCGTCGTCACTTTGATGGGTGCACTGAAGAAGAAGGGACTGAAACGCGGCGTGGCGGCGTTGTGCATCGGCGGCGGCGAGGCCACCGCGATGGCCGTCGAAATGCTCTGACACCTCGCGGCACAAATTAGTGTTGGCCCGCCGCCAAACCTGTCGGCAGCCAGCACTGCCAGCACGTTACGGCTGCACACCTTGCCATACGCACTCCCCGTACTCGCAGGGGGTGGCAGTCACGCAACGCCCCACACGCCTATGCTGGCTCCATGAGTGCTGCCATTTCATCCTTGCGTCCCACGACCCCACCCCCGGTGCGCATCGGCGAGCGTTGCTCGCGGACGATGTCCTTCACCGGCGAATCGATTGCCGCGTTTGCAAGCCTGACCGGCGATGCCAACCCGCTTCACACCGATGCCGAGGCCGCGGCGCGCTCGCGCCACGGCCGCGTCATCGCCGCCGGGCAGCACACCACGTCGCAACTGATCGGCCTGGCCGCCACTTACTTTTCGCGCGGCCACGACGCCTCGGCGCCGGAACTGCGCGAACTGCTTTGCCTGAACTTCAACTTCTCGCTGAAGAGCCCCGTTTTCGCCGACGAGACCGCCGAGCTCGCGTGGGTCGTCGCCAGCCTGGAGTGGAGCGGCCGCTTGCAGGGTTGGCTGGTGCAGGCCGATGGATCGGTGATGGCCGATCAACGGTTGTGCGTGGTGTCCCGGGCCACGCTGCTGATCAAGGCGTTCGACCAGGGCGCTTGAACGGCCGGTGTGACGGTGGTGGTGATAGCGCCGCGCGGGCGGCCGGGCTGAGCTTGCTTGCGAGCCACGACGACCCCTTGAGCGCCCTGCGGAAGACCTCAGGTTGAGCCACGCCGCCGTCCATTTGCGGCTGCTTGGCATGGCGCTGCTCTGGGGTGCGTCGTGGCCGGCCGGGCGCACGTTCGCGCAGGCCATGCCGCCGCTGTCCGGCTCCGCCTGGCGCTTCACCCTGGCCGCCCTGCTGCTGGTGGCCTGGATGGGGTGGCAACACCGCCAAGCCGAATCACGGCCGCGGCTGACACGCCAACGATGGCTGGGTCTGGCGCTGGCGGGTGCGATCGGCGTCGCCGGCTACGCCGTGTTCTTCATGATGGCGCTGCAACGTGTCGAAGCCAGCCGCGCCGCAGTGGTCGTCACCACCAACCCGGTGTTCACGACGCTGCTCGCGGCCTGGCTGTTCAACGAAAAATTCAACGCACGCATTGCGCTGGGCATGGTCTGCGCGCTTGCCGGTGCGGCCACGGTGCTGACGCACGGCGCGCCGTGGACGCTCTTCACTGGCGGCGTCGGCCTCGGCGAGTGGCTGCTGCTCGGCTGCATCGCCACGTGGGTTGGCTACACGCTGATCGCGCGCGGACTGCTCGGCGGCATCGACTCGCTCTCCGCCACCGCGATCACCTCGGTCTTCGGCACCGCGCTGCTGTGGACCGTGGCGCTGGTCGTCGAAGGCGCGCCAGTCGCGAAGGACAGCCTGGTCGCGCTGTCCGCCATCGGCTGGGCCTCGATGGTCTTTCTCGCTGTCGGCTCCACTGTGCTCGCCTACGCCTGGTACTTCCGCGGCGTAGCCGTGCTCGGCGCCGGCACCGCCGCCAGCTACATCAGCCTGGTGCCGGTGTTTGGCGTGGCCAGCTCAATGCTCGTGCTCGGTGAATCGCTCGATGCCTCGCTGCTCGTCGGCGGCGCGCTCGCGGTGGCCGGCGTGGTGTTGACGAATCGCGCGCGGCGGTAGCAACGAAGCACAATCGCGCGGTCGCGGAGGAACGTTGCCATGCTGCTCACCGAAGACCACATCGCCGTGCAAGACGCCGTGCGCGCCTACGTGCAAGACCGTATCGCTCCGCACGCCGCCGCGTGGGACAAGTCGCACCACTTCCCGAAGGCCGAATTGAAAGGCCTGGCCGCACTTGGCTGCTACGGCGTCGCTGTGCCCGCCGAGTACGACGGCGCCGGGCTCGACTACCTTGCACTCGCGCTGATCCTCGAAGAAGTGGCCGCGGGCGACGGCGCCACGAGCACGGTGATCAGCGTCAACAACTGCCCGGTGTGCTCGATCTTGATGGCGTATGGCAACCACGATCAGAAAGAGCGCTTCCTGAAACCGCTGGCACGCGGCGAC
>JANOEG010000314.1:0-6527 GCA_031413095.1 Burkholderiales bacterium
TTCTTTGCAAAAGTTGCTGCTCGTCTTCCAGCAGACAGCTTTGCTTCGAAACAGCGCGAGCGTCCGGTGTCGTACCGGTAGGGACAAAGCTCAGCGTAGGCCGTTTGCGCCCGAGCCTCTGTGCGCTGGCGAACCATGGCGATGCCTCAGCGCAGGACTCGCGGCACAGGATGCTGCTTCGAGCAGCAAGGTCGGGATGGCCTGCCCGGCAGGACTCGAACCTGCGACCCCCAGCTTAGAAGGCTGGTGCTCTATCCAGTTGAGCTACGGGCAGTGATTGCGGGCACGCAAGAGGGGTGGTCGGGGTGGCGGGATTCGAACTCGCGACCTACTGGTCCCAAACCAGTTGCGCTACCAGGCTGCGCTACACCCCGACGAAGCGGCGATTCTAATGGTCCACTCTCTCCGCGAACGGAATGTCCGGCGCAGGCAGTGCCAATTGACGCGAAACATCCTGGCATTGGCGGATGTGCTGCTCGCAAACGTACTTCAGCGCGCCGAAGGTCAGCATGGCTGAGACCGCCTGGCCTGCAATCGGTACGAACTTGGCGGCCTGCTGTGTCGTCAGGCGCACGCCGACCACCTTCAACAACTGGATCACCAACTCGCGCGTGACGATGCGGCCAGCCAACATGCCGGTGCCTGCGCTGAGGGTTTTGTAAACAACGAGCTTGCGGTCGGGTGCGAGCTGCTCGATCTGATCGGGCGTGAGGCCAAAGGCGCGGTTGATCTCGGGCAGCAGCTTGACCAGGATGCCGACGTCGGTGAGCCAGTCGAGGCCAGGGATGGGCACCATCGCCACGCCGGCCGCGAACAGCGCGCGCTGAGTGACCAGCTTGCGGCACTGGCGAGCGATGGCTTCACTGGGGTCTTCCACCGGTGCCGCCGCGCCGCGCTTGTTGGTTTTCATGCGGGCGCCTTGTCGAGCACGATCACGCCATCGGCGTCAGCGACGATCCAGTCGCCCGGCCGCACCGTCACGCCTTGCAGCCGCACGATCCCGTTGCGCCGTCCCTCGCCACGCTTTTCGCTGCGCTTGGGGTGCAGCGCCAGCGCGCGGACGCCAATCGGCAAGGCAGCCATCTCGGCCTGGTCACGTACGCAGCCGTCGATGACGATGCCGGCCCAGCCATTTTTGGCGCCGATCGCCGCCAGGTTGCCGCCGACCAGCGCGCAACGCAATGAGCCTCCGCCATCGATCACAAGCACGCGGCCGTTGCCCGGTTCTTCCAGCGCAACACGCACCAGCGAGTTGTCTTCGAAGCACTGCAACGTGGCCGCAGCGCCTTGGAACGCGGCCACGCCGCCGAAGGCGCGAAACAGCGGCGGCAAGACGCGCAGCGCGGAGTCGCTCTCATGCGCATCGCACAGATCGCAGGTGGAAGGAACACTCATGCGCGGTCGCCTTTCTTGCTTGGTTCATGTGCACGGGAAGCCGGCCTTGGCGTTGAACGCGGCAACCGATAATCGGCCGACGCACTCGGCACCCACACCATGAGTTTGACCTATCGCCTGGCCCTCAGCGCCCTGTTGGTATTTTTCTGCCTGCCGCCACTGGCGCAGGAGGCGCCGCAGTTGAACCTGCCGGTGGTGCAGTTGCAGGCCGGCATGCACAACATCCGCGCCCAGGTGGCCGCCACGGTGGACCAGCGCGCCACCGGCCTGATGCACCGCCGAGAGATGCCCCAGCACGAGGGCATGCTGTTCATCTTCGAGCAGCCGTCGGTGCAGTGTTTCTGGATGAAAAACACGCTGTTGCCGCTGTCGATTGCGTTTCTCTCAGACGATGGCACGGTGGTCAACATCGAAGAGATGAAGCCGCAGGCGCTCGACAGCCATTGCTCCACCAAGCCGGTGCGCTATGTGCTGGAGATGAACCAGGGCTGGTTCGCCAAGCGCGGCGTCAAGGCCGGCGCGAAGCTCGCTGGCGAGCTGTTCAAGGCGTCGAAGTAGAAGCCGCAAACAACAAAGCCCGCTGGAGCGGGCTTTGGGGCGGGCTTTGTGATGAGCCGAAACGGATCAGCCGAAATTGTTTTCGGCGAAAGTCCAGTTGACCAGCTTGTCGACAAAGGTCTCGACGAACTTCGGACGCAGGTTGCGGTAGTCGATGTAATACGCGTGCTCCCACACATCGACTGTCAGCAGCGCTTTGTCGGCGGTGGTCAGCGGCGTGCCGGCGGCGCCGGTGTTGACGATGTCCACCGAGCCGTCGGCCTTCTTGACGAGCCAGGTCCAGCCCGAGCCGAAGTTGCCGACGGCGCTCTTGATGAAGGCTTCGCGGAAGGCCGCGTAGCTGCCCCACTTCGTCTTGATCGCCGCAGCCAGCGCACCGCTGGGCTCGCCGCCGCCGTTGGGCTTCATGCAGTTCCAGAAGAAGGTGTGGTTCCAGATTTGCGCAGCGTTGTTGTAGATGCCTCCGGACGCCTTCTTGACGATGTCTTCGAGCGTCATCGATTCGAACTCGGTGCTCTTTTGCAGGTTGTTCAGGTTCACGACATAGGCGTTGTGGTGCTTGCCATGATGGAACTCGAGCGTCTCCTTGCTGTAGTGCGGCGCCAGAGAGTCGATGGCAAACGGCAGCGGTGGCAGGGTGTGTTCCATGAGCGTGTCCTGTGGTGTTTGAGGGAAGAACTCGATTCTAGGCAGGTGAGGCGCCCTCGCGCGACAGACGGGTCATTCGCCTACAACGCGAACGCTCGCCTGGCCGTCGTGCCAGCGCAGCGCGAGAGGCTGATCAGCGCGCACCGCATGCGCTGAAGTGACCGGTCGCTGCTGCTCGTCGAGCACAAAGGCGTAGCCGCGCGCCAGCACGCGTGTCGGGTCGAGCGAGCCCAGGCGCCCGCCGAGAGCGGCCAAGCGCGACTGCTCCGTGTGCAGGCGTGCGGTCGTGGCGCGTTGCAGCCGCTCGCGAAGTCGCATCGGCGACGCCGCGAGCATTTCGATCGCGCGGCCCAGCGCGCGTTCGCGGCGGTGCGCCAGCGCCTGCAACTGCTGCTGCGCCCGCGACACCGCCTGCCCCGGCCGCGCCAGCTGCAGCGCCAGGCGATCCAGCCGCTGCGCCTGCATTTCGAGGCGGCGCGCAACGCTGCGCTGCATGTGGCGCGCTGTCTGTGCCAGTGCACCCAGAAGGGCCTCGCGCTCGGGCGCGACCAATTCGGCGGCGGCCGTCGGCGTGGCCGCACGCAGGTCGGCCGCAAAGTCGCACAGCGTGACATCGGTTTCGTGGCCGACACCGCTGACCACGGGCATCGGCATCGCTGCCACGGCGCGCACGACGCGCTCGTCATTGAAGGCCCACAGGTCTTCGATCGAGCCGCCGCCGCGGGCGACGATCAGCACATCGACTTCGTGGCGCTGCGCGGCGGCAGTCAACGCCGACAGGAGCGCTGCAGGCGCTTCGCCGCCTTGCACCAGCGAGGGATAGAGCACCACCCGCACGTGCGGCGCGCGTCGGGCAAGTGTCGTCAGCATGTCGTGCAGCGCCGCGCCGGCCAACGACGTGACGATGCCGACTCGCTTCGCAAACGCTGGCAACTCTCGCTTCTTCGAGGCGTCGAACAGTCCCTCGCCTTCGAGCCTGGCCTTCAGGCGCAGAAACTGCTCGTACAGCGAACCGGCGCCAAGGGCACGCATCGACTCGACGACGAACTGCATCTCACCGCGCGGCTCGTAGAGCGCAACGCGGCCGCGCAACTCGACCTCTTGGCCGTCGCGCGGTGTGAAGTCGAGCAGCGACGCGGCGCGGCGGAACATCGCGCAGCGCACCGACGCCGCCGCGCCGTCAGCGTCCTTCAGCGTGAAATAGCAGTGCCCGCTGGCCGCCCTCGTGAAACCCGACAACTCACCCTGCACCGTGCAGGCGCCAAACCGCGAAGCCAGCGTGTCACTGATGGCAACGAGCAGCGCCGCGACGCTCCAGGCGCGCACACTCGGCGCGGCGGCCGCAGCGTCAGCCACAGCCCGCCCCGGCACCGTTGCAGGTCAAGTGCTCCACAGCCGCACACACACGGGGCATGCGGCCGCACACCGCCCCGCAAAGCGAGGGTGCTTCGTGCAAGTTATTGATTCGACTTACTTTTTTCATGCTCTTTGTTTGTGCAATCTGTTGCGGGCCCAGTCTCCATGCGATCTTGCGCCGTCTGCGCCCTGCTTACCCACACAGTTGTCCACAGTCTCGGTGGATGAAGTTCGCGCCGGCGCGAACTCGGTCATCGCATCGGCGTCGATCGCGCGCACGGTGACGGCCACCGCACAACGACTGGGACCATAATCGCGCGCTTTGCGGCCACTGGCACTGGCCGATTCGAGGCACTTTAGCGTCGTTGTCAACCTCACCCACGGGAAGCGCGCCCTTGTTTTCGATCATTCAAGCGGCCGGTTGGCCGATCTACCCGCTCATCCTTTTGTCCATCGTTGGCCTGGCATTGGTCATCGAGCGCTCGCTGATGCTGCGCAGAGGACGCGTCGCGCCGGAGAAGCTGCTCGATGAAGTGGTGGCGCTGACACGGACCAGCCTGCCGTCAGCCGATGTCATCAACAAACTTGCCGGCAGCTCTTCGCTCGGCGGCGTGCTCGCTGCCGGGTTGCGCGCCGTGGTGGCAGAACCGCGCCTGGGCGAGGACACGTTGCGCCTGGTCTTCGAGAACGCCGGCCGCGTCATGGTGCACCGCCTTGAGCGCTACCTGAACACGCTGGGCACGGTGGCCACCGCCGCGCCGCTGATGGGCCTGTTTGGCACAGTGGTCGGCATGATCGAGATCTTCGGCTCGCAAGCGCCCACCGGCGGCACCAACCCGGCGCAGCTGGCGCAGGGCATCTCGATCGCGCTCTACAACACCGCCTTCGGTCTGATGATCGCCATTCCGGCGCTGATGTTCTACCGCTACTTCCGCGGCCGCGTCGATGAGTACACGATCGACATGGAGCAGGCGGCCGAGCGCCTGGTGCCGCACCTGATGCGCTTTGCGGTGCGCAAGTCGGCTGCCGCGGGAGCCGCGGCGTGAACTTCCGCAAGCCGCGGGCCGAGGAGCCGGAGATCAACCTGATCGCCTTCATCGACATCCTGCTGGTGGTGCTGATCTTTCTGATGATGTCGACCACGTACTCCAAGTTCACCGAGCTGCAACTCACGCTGCCGTCGGCCGAAGCCGACAAGCTGCGCGACCGGCCGGCGGAGATCATCGTCTCCGTGGCCGCCGATGGGCGCTATGCCGTCAACCGGCAAGCTGTCGAGGGCCGCAACGTCGACAAGCTGAGCGCGGCGCTGACAGCAGCCGCCAAGGACCAGAAGGACCCGGTGGTCATCGTCTCGGCCGACGCCACCGCCGCGCACCAGTCGGTGATTAACGTGCTCGACGCCGCTCGCCGCGCCGGCCTGCCGCGGCTGACCTTTGCCGCGCAGACGGGCGACGGCTCAGCGCCGCGCTGACGCCGCCGTCGGCCCTACTCTTGGCGGGCACCCCCAGCAAACCCACTGGCCACCGCTTTGCCGACACGCTGCAAGCGGCGTGGTGGCAGACGCAGCCGAATGCGCTGGCACGGCGCCTGCGCCCGCTGAGCTGGCTCTACGCCGGCCTGGCGCGGCTGCACAAGGCGGTGATATGGCCGCGGCGGCTCGATGTGCCGGTGATCGTGGTCGGCAACCTCGTCGTTGGCGGCGCCGGCAAGACGCCGACCGTGATCGCGCTGGTGCGACTGCTGCGCGCCTATGGCTGGACACCGGGCGTGGTCTCGCGCGGTTACGGCCGCAACACGTCAGGCGTGCTGGCAGTTCACGGCGACAGCATGGCCAGCGAGTGCGGCGACGAGCCGCTGCTGATTCATCTGCGCACCGAAGCGCCGGTGGTCGTCGGGCGCAACCGCGTCGCCGCCGCGCGCGCCTTGCGCCGCGAGCACCCGACGGTGGACATCGTGATCTCCGACGACGGCCTGCAGCACCACCGGCTGGCGCGCGATGCGCAGGTCATCGTCTTCGACGAGCGCGGCGCCGGCAATGGCCTGCTGCTGCCGGCGGGGCCGTTGCGCGAGCCGTTGCCTGAGGCGGTGCCTGCGAACACGCTGATCCTCTACAACGCTTGGCAACCGCCGCTGACGCTGTCCGGATGGATGGGGACGCGCCAATTGACCGGCGTGTTGAGCCTTGACGACTGGCGCTGCGGGCATGCGCCGCTGGCCGACAGCTGGTCCGCGCTGCACGGCCGCCCGCTGCTGGCCGCGGCCGGCATAGCGTCGCCGCAACGCTTTTTTTCGCAGCTGCGCGACCAAGGTCTGACGTTCACAGCGCTGCCGCTTCCCGACCATCACGATTTCGTGGAACTGCCATGGCCCCGCGGCACTGCCGACGTCGTGCTGACCGAGAAGGACGCCGTCAAGCTCGCCGGCATGTCATTCGGGCGCACTCGCATCTGGGTCGCGCCGCTAGACTTGGAGTTCGACCTCGGCTTTGCCGCGGCGATCAAGCGCTTGTTCCCGAACCCACCGAGCCGCACCACCTCATGGCCGCCACTGACCACCGATTGATCCAACTG
>JANOEG010000315.1:0-9172 GCA_031413095.1 Burkholderiales bacterium
CCGGCTTCAAACGCCATCGCGCGCGTGGGCGCGCTGCGCAGCACGTCGAGGGTCGAGAAGTTCGCGCCGCGGGCCACCATGACGCCACAGTCGGGCGGAATCTCTGCCGCGTCCCCAATGCCTTCGGCCAGCACATACCAACAGGCACCGGCCATACCAAGATAGGCGGCGCGCTTGGCCTCGTGCCGCAGGTCGGAGAGCAAGTCGCCACGGCGCACCTTGATCTCGTGCACCTCGGGTTGCAGGTAGCCGGCAACACTGGTCTGGCGCACCGAAAATACATCGGGCATCGCCATCGCCCAACGTTCGCCCTTGACATGCTGAGTATCTGCAATGCGCGAGCGCAGCGACAAACCGCACCAGGCGATGCGCCCGGCGCGCTGCTGCTCGAGCACGACGCGTGCGACGAGCGCCTCATGTGCGTCGCGCGCTTGGCGGTTGCCCTGCAGCGTGGCTGCCAGCACGGAGACCCCGGCATCGGTGACGCGCAGCGTCTCGCGGCCATCGGCATCGCGCACGCGTTCGAGCCACCCGGAAGCGAGCAGCTCGACTTCCACCATGTCCTGACACGGCCAGCCGGCCGAGCGCCAGACCTCGCGCAAGCGGCGGCGGTGGACGGCAGTCAGCGGCAGTGAAGGCGGCATGCAAGCGACGTGAATGGCAAAGCGCGCCAGCGAGCCTACATTGAAGCCATGGACACCGCCCTCACCCAACCCCGCCCCGTCGAGCGCCTGATCGCCGGCCAACCCACCAGCGACGGCGCCGGCGTCAAGTTGACGCGCGTGCTGACGCAGGACCTGCAGCGCCGGCTCGACCCGTTCCTGATGCTCGACGCCTTCGGCAGCGACTCGGCCGACGACTACATCGCCGGCTTTCCCGACCACCCGCATCGCGGCTTCGAGACGGTGACCTACATGCTCGCCGGCCACATGCGCCACCGCGATTCAGCCGGCAACGAAGGCCTGCTGCGCGACGGCGGCGTGCAATGGATGACGGCTGGCCGCGGCGTCATCCACAGCGAATTGCCCGAGCAGAGCGAAGGCCGCATGGAAGGTTTTCAGCTCTGGCTCAACCTGCCGGCCAAGGACAAGATGAATCCGCCCTGGTACCGCGACATCCAGAGCGCCGAGCTGCCCGAGTGGCGTGGCGAAGGCGTGGTGGCGCGCGTGATCGCGGGCTCGGCGCAGGGCGTGCAAGGCGCCGTGCAGCGTGACGGCACCGAGCCGCTGTATTTGGACTTGCACCTCGACGCCGGGGTGACCTTCGAGCAGCCCCTGCCCGAATCGCACAACGCCTTCGTCTATGTCTACCGCGGCGGCTTGCGCATCGGTGAACAGGAGGTGCCGGTGCAACGCATGGCGATCCTGCGCAACACGGGCGACGGCGTTCGGCTGACGGCCGGCAGCGACGGTGCGCGCGCGATCCTGATCGCCGGCAGGCCACTCAAGGAACCAATCGTTCAGTACGGCCCGTTCGTCATGAACTCGCAGCAGGAAATCTTCAAGGCCGTCGAAGACTTCCGCTCGGGAAGGCTGGCCTAACTGACGGTGACGCCTTTCCAAAAGGCGAGGCGCCCCTTGATGTTCGCCGCCGCTTCACTCGGCTCCGCGTAGTACCAGACCGCGTCCGGGTTCATCTCGCCGTTGACGAGCAGGCTGTGGTACCGGGCCTGCCCTTTCCACGGGCAGCTCGTGCGGTGGTTCGAGAAAGCCAAGTACTCGCTCTTGACGCTGGCTTCGGGGAAGTAGTGGTTGCCTTCGACGACGACGGTGTCGTCGCTGTCGGCGATGACGGCTCCGTTCCAGACTGCTTTGACCATGACAGCACTCCTCAACCAGAAGCGCCGATCATGCCGCGAGTGGCTCGATGTCGCTGATGCGGTCGTAGTACGCCGCTGGCTGTGTGTCTGGAAACAGCGTTGCGGCCAGCGTCGCCGGCAGCTCGATCACGTCCAGGCCCTGCGCCATGACCCAGCTCGACTCATGCCAGCCGCTCTGCCGCTCTTCGACAACGTCATCGCGCTCATCCGCAAACGCCTGCGGCAACAAGCGGGTCAGGCGGCTCAAGCGGTCAGCGATCTGCATGAACATGGTGGTGGTCCCGGTGTGATGGCGTGAGGTTGGAACGAAGCGATGACGCGATCATGAAAAGAGTGTGGTGCTGTCTCAATCACCCTGAAGGGGGATCGCGCCCATAGACTCGTCAACGCGTCTCGTTACACCAACACCCTCATGGCAAACCCCTATCCGCGCTTGCTGGCGCCGCTCGACCTCGGTTTTACGACGCTGAAGAACCGCGTGCTGATGGGCTCCATGCACACCGGCCTCGAAGACGGCCGCAAACATTTCCCGGCGATGGCGGCGTTTTATGCGGAGCGTGCGCGCGGCGGTGTCGGGCTGATCGTCACCGGCGGCTTTGCACCCAACATCGAAGGCTGGGCCAAGCCCTTTGCCGGCACGTTGGCCACACCGGCCGCGGCGCGGCGGCACCGCCAAGTTACTGATGCCGTGCATGCCGAGGGCGGCAAGATCGCGTTGCAGATCCTGCACACCGGCCGCTACGCGTATCAGCCGTTCGCCGTCGCGCCGTCGCGCATCCAGAGCCCGATCTCGCCGTTCACGCCGCGCGAGCTGAGCGAGCGCGGCATCGAGCGCCAGATCCGCGCCTTCGTGCGCTGCGCCAGGCTGGCCCGCGACGCCGGCTACGACGGCGTCGAGGTGATGGGCAGCGAGGGCTACTTCATCAACCAGTTTCTGGTCACGCACACCAACCATCGCAGCGATCGCTGGGGCGGCGACTATCCGAACCGCATGCGGCTGGCCGTGGAAGTTGTGCGCCGCGTTCGTGAGGCAGTAGGCGCTGACTTCATCCTGATCTACCGCATCAGCCTGATCGACCTGATTCCCGATGGCAGCTCCTGGCCCGAGGTCATCGAGCTGGCCAAGGCGGTCACTGCGGCCGGCGCAACAATCCTCAACTCCGGCATCGGCTGGCACGAAGCGCGGGTGCCGACGATCGCCACCTCGGTACCGCGCGCCGCCTTTGCTGGCGTCACCAAGAAGCTGCGCGACGATCTGCGCGCGGCGGGACTGACGATCCCCGTCATCACCAGCAACCGCATCAACACACCGGAAATCGCTGAGTCAGTGATGGCTGACGGCTGTGCCGACATGGTCAGCCTGGCCCGCCCTTTTCTGGCCGACGCCGAGTTTGTTGCGAAGGCTGCAGCCGGCCGTGCCGACGAGATCAACACCTGCATCGCTTGCAACCAGGCCTGCCTCGACCACACCTTCAAGAGCCAGCTGGCGAGCTGTCTGGTCAACCCGCGCGCCGGACACGAGACGACGCTGCTGATCCGCGCGGCGCCGGCGAAGAAGCGTTTTGCCGTCGTCGGCGCAGGCCCCGCGGGGCTGGCCGCGGCGACGACGCTGGCCGAACGCGGCCACGAGGTCGATCTCTACGACGCCGCCAGCGAGATCGGCGGCCAGTTCAACCTGGCGCGGCGCATCCCCGGCAAAGAAGAGTTCAGCGAGACGCTGCGCTACTTCAGCAAACGCATCGAGCGCACCGGCGTCAGGCTGCACCTTAGCGAAAGAGTGAGTGGGCCCTCGCTGCTGGCAGCGCGGCACGATGCCGTGCTTCTCGCCACCGGCGTCACGCCACGCGATCCGAAAATCCCCGGCCAGGACACACATGGCGTCATCAGCTACATCGACGCGATCCTCGGCCGCCAGCCCGTCGGCCGGCGCGTGGCGCTGATTGGGGCCGGCGGCATCGGCTTCGACGTCGCCGAGCTGTTGGTCCACGACGCCGCCCATCTGCCGCCGTCGCTCGACCTTGCCGCCTGGCAGCGCGAGTGGGGCGTCACTGACCCGAGCGCGACGCGCGGCGGCGTCACCCGCGCCGCGCCATCACCGGCCGCCCGTCAGGTCACGCTTCTGCAACGCCGTGCAGGCAAGCTCGGCGCCGGCCTGGGCAAGACCACAGGCTGGATCCACCGCGCGGCGCTGAAGATGAAAAACGTGCAGATGGTGTCGGGCGTCAACTACGAGCGCATCGGCGCCCATGACGGCGCGCTGGGCCTGTTCGTCACCTACGGCGAAGGCCGGCGCGATGGCGAGGTCATCGCCTGCGATTCGATCGTGCTCTGCGCCGGTCAGGAGCCGCTGCGCGAGCTGCAGGCACCGCTCGAAGCCGGCGGGCTGAAGGTGCATCTGATCGGCGGTGCGCACGAAGCCGGCGAGCTCGATGCCAAGCGGGCGATCGATCAGGGCACGCGGCTCGCAGCAACCCTGTAGAAAGCAAAAATCCCAGCGCGCGGCAGGGCTTGTGCTGAAGAGTGACGCTGAATCAGGCCTGCGCGCTCGCCGCCACATGCGCCATCAGCGCCGGTGACGGTTGCTGCGTGGCCAGAGAGTTCACACCGGCCAGCGTCATCACGGTCACGATGGCGGCGAAGCTGAAGCAAACGGCGCGGGTCAGGAGGCTGGTGGTGTTCATGGTGAGGTCCTTTGGGTTGCGTGGGTCGGTGTCGATGGAGTGAACTCTAGGCAGTGCCGGGCCGGGCCGCGAGGGCCTTGCGATGGACTGCGGGCAGCGCAGGATGAAACGCTCGCGCGGATGACGAAGCGCCTGCGCGAATGACGAAACGCGCGCCGTCCCTATGATCCCCACCCCATGCCCCAGCGCTTCGGCTCCAACGTCCCGCCTCACGAACGCGTGCCCGTGGCCTGGTACGCACCGCCGGTGCTGTTGCAGGCTGGCGAAGAGCTGGTGCAGTCGCAGAACTTTCAGCGCAACCTCGACCGGCGCGAAAGTTTTTCGCAGGTGCTGTCGCCGATCGATCTGTCGGCGCGTGAGGGTCACGAGCTGTGGATCGACTTCATAGCCGACACCGGCGATGGCGGCAGCGCCACCTTCGCCGTGGCCAAAGCCGCGCTGGCCGCGCAACTCGACGTGCAAGACGCTCAAGGCGCTGCGCTGCGTCTGCCCGAGGCCGACGTGCTGCTGCTTGGCGGCGATCTGGCCTACCCCGGCGCCAGCGGGCCGATCTATCAGTACCGCTTTTTCGAGCCGTTCACGATGGCGATCGATCCGGGGAGCCGCTTTCGAGCAAGCAACGGCGACGCCCAAAAGATCGTTGCAGCGATCCCGCAGAACCATGACTGGTTCGACAGCGCGTCCACCTTCTGCCGCTACTTCGTCGCCCAGGACAAAGGCGATTTTCTCGGCGCCCGCACACCGCAGCGCCAGACCTACTTTGCAGTCAAGCTGCCACACGGCTACTGGGTGCTCGGCTTCGACTGGGCCCTGACCGGCGATCTCGACCGCCAGCAATTCGAAGCCTTCAGAGCCCTGCTCGACACGACGCGTGACGACGGCATCCGCCCCGGCGACGATCTGCTGCTGATCTACCCCGAGCCCTACTGGACGCGCGATCTGGGCGACGGCGCGCCGGAGGGCTACCCGCGCCGCTACCAGCGTCTGGAGGCACTGCTCGAAGCGCGTGGCGCGCGCATCCGCATGCGGCTGGCCGGCGATCTGCACCACTACCACCGCGAGTCGTTGAGCACGGCCGGCGACGACAGCCACCTTGTCACCTGTGGCACCGGCGGCGCCTTCCTGCACCCGACGCACAGCCTCGATGTGTCGGCGCGCAAGGTGCTCGACCGCGCGCCTGAGAGCGGTGCGATCGACGCCGAATTGACGCACCGCGTTCGCGTCGGCCGCGGGCAGAGCAGCGAGGGCCTGGCCTTCACGCCGCAAGCCACCTGGCCCGCCCCAGCGGCGACACGCGCGCTGGCCTGGCGCAACCTGTGGGCGCTGTTCACGCTGCGCTTCTCCCGCGCGCCGTGGCGGCAAAGCCTGCCGGCGTCGATGCTGGACCTGTGGCAGAGCAACTTCGCTTTTGCGCTGGCCATCGGCGTGCTCTACGGCATCAACGCCTACGTCAACTCGTTCGTCTTCTCTTGGTCCTTCGAGCCCGACGGCTTCAAGCCGATGCAGCAGCTCGGGTTCGCCGACGCCGCCCGGCGCTGGCTGGGGGCGATGGTGTTCTCGCCGCTGGCCACCGGCATCAACCTGGCGATGTTGGCCGGCTGCCTGCGCATCGCCTGGGAAGGCCCGTCGCATTGGTTCTGGCGCGCCAGCAGCGGCTTGCTGCATGGCATGGCGCATGGCTTCTGCATCTTCGCGCTGTACTGGCTGGCCGCGCACGGCATTGCGCCATGGCTGGCCTTGCTCGGGCCGGTGGCCACGCTGACGGGCGGCCTCGGCCTGTGGATCGCCGTCGCGCTGGCCGGCGTCATCGTCGGCGGCGCCCTGTTCGGCCTGTACCTGGCGCTGATGAGCGGCGTCTTCGGCCAGTTGCCGAACAACGCCTTCGGCTCGCTGGCGATCGAAGACTTCAAGGGCTTCCTGCGCATGCGGCTCAGGGCTGAAGGGCTCGAGGTCATGATGCTCGGCACAGACCGCGTGGTGCCCACGCCGACGTGGCGGGTGATCGACCGGTTCGTGATCGGCAAGCTGCCGAGCGCCTAGCGCTTCAGTCGCCGTCTAGCGCGCCGGGGATCGTCACATCGTCCGGCCAGTCGGACTCGACGATGTCCATGCCCGTCTTCAGCTCGTAGCTCGACTCATGGAAGCCGCCGGCAAGGCGCCGTTGCTCTTCCTCGCTCAACGGCGGCGGCAGCGTCGGCGCTGGCTGAGCCGCCTTGCGCTGCTGCATGTCAGGCACGGAGCCGGGCACCGGCGGCGTCGATGTCGGCTGCGGCCGCATCGAAGGCATACGGGCCAGCAACTGGCGGTTGGGGCGGATCCACATGGAAGCGTGAATATCGCGCAGATGCGGCCCGCGGTCTATCCGCATGCAAGGGTTCGAATGGGCAGGCAAAAGTGGGCCGTCGCTCACCACCGCAGAAATGCGGGGGCCGGGCCGGTCTTATCCGGGCAACAGTTGCGCCGTAGCGGCCGATAGAACTTGCATCAACTTGCTACGGAGGCCCGAATGAGCACCCGACACCCCCTGACCCCCCGCACCGCCTCGCGTGCCAGCGCCGCCAGCGTGGAGTGGGAAGAGCTGCCGTCGCTGCCTTCGGTGCTGTTGCGCCGCCAGGTGCCGCAAGCGTCCTACGCCATTGCCAACGAGCTGGTGCAGCAGGCACAGGCCCGGCTGCGCCACGAGCCTTCCGGCAACCCGGTCTGGACCGAGACGATGCCAGCGATCTTCGACCCGCTGCTGCCGTCCGCGCCGCTGGCCGACACGCACATCAACGGCCTGGCTTCTCGCGAGATCATGGAGCCGGACGTGTTCCGCCACTTCTTCGGCGCGCGCTGAGCTAGACGTCGAACTTGACGCCTTGTGCCAACGGCAAGGCGTTGCTGTAGTTAACCGTGTTGGTGACGCGGCGCATGTACTGCCGCCAGGCGTCGGAGCCGGACTCGCGGCCGCCGCCGGTTTCTTTTTCGCCACCGAACGCGCCGCCGATCTCGGCGCCCGAGGTGCCGATGTTGACGTTGGCGATGCCGCAGTCGCTGCCGGACGCGCTCATGAAGGCCTCGGCCTCGCGGATGTCGGTCGTGAAGATCGCGCTCGACAGGCCCTGCGGCACGGCGTTGTGCAGCGCGATGGCTTCGTCGAGCGTTTCGTACTTGAGCACGTAGAGGATCGGTGCGAAGGTTTCGTGGCAGACGACGGCTGTCTGCGCCGGCATCGTCACCAGCGCCGGCTCGGCGTAATACGCGTTCGGAAGTTCTGCTGCTAGCGAGCGAGAGCCGCCGCGCACCGTGCCGCCCTGCTGCCTGGCGTCTCGCAACGCCGACTGCATCGCATCGAACGCCTGCTGGTCGATCAACGGGCCGACCAGCGTGCCCTCTTTCAGTGGATCGCCAATCTTCAACTGCACGCGCACCTTGTCGAGCTTGGCGACGAGTGCGTCGTGAACCGCTGCATGCGCGATCACGCGCCGCGTCGTCGTGCAGCGCTGGCCCGCGGTGCCCCAGGCGCCGAAGGCAATGGCTCGCACCGCGAGATCGAGATCGGCCTTGTCGGAGACGATCAGCGCGTTGTTGCCGCCGAGCTCGAGCAGGCAGCGGCCGAAGCGTGCGGCCACCTTTGGACCGACCGCGCGGCCCATGCGTGTCGAGCCGGTCGCGGACACAAGCGCGACACGCGCATCAGTAACGAGCGCATCACCTGCCGCCGCGCCGCCATTCAACACTTGACTCAGTGCATCGGGTGCCGCGTGCCCCTCGACGCGGTACGCCGCCAGCGCCTTGTCGAACAGCGCCTGCGTCGCCAACGCCGTCAGCGGTGTCTTCTCGCTCGGCTTCCACACCACCGGATCGCCAGCAACAAGTGCCAGTGCCGCATTCCACGCCCACACGGCGACAGGAAAGTTGAACGCCGAGATCACGCCGACGACGCCCAGCGGCAGCCACTGCTCCATCATGCGGTGGCCCGGGCGCTCGCTGGCGATCGTCAGGCCATGCAATTGGCGCGACAGGCCGACCGCGAAATCGCAGATGTCGATCATCTCCTGCACCTCGCCTGCGCCCTCGCTGGCGATCTTGCCGGCTTCGAGGCTGACGAGCGCGGCGAGGTCGGTCTTGTGCGCGCGCAGCACTTCGCCGAAGCGGCGCACGAGTTCGCCGCGCTTGGGCGCCGGCACGGTGCGCCAGACGAGAAACGCCGCCTGCGCGCGGCCGATCGCAGCTTGCATGTCGGCAGCGCTGGCTTCGACAACGCGACCCGTCTCAGCGCCATCGACTGGCGAGCGCGCAACCAGCGTGCCTTCGGTGTAGAGCGCCTTCGCAACACCCAGGCGTTGCAGCAGCGAATGAACTTGTTCGGTGGAGTGGCTCATCAAGTTCTCCGAATTCAAGCGATCGACTCTACTTGCCGCGACTGCTGGTACGCCCTGCCGAATCGGTTCGCCAGAAAGTCCGGCAGCGCCACCTCCTCCTGGCGAATGAACCCGCGCTTCGGCAGCTTGCCCTCCCGGAACAGATCGACCGCCGCGCAAATGCCCGCAGCGGTGGTGATCTGAATCGCCGACAGCGGCGCCTTGGCATCGCGATCGGCAAAGATCTTGCGCGCGAACACCTCTTGCAGCAGCACGCCGTTCTTCATGCCGCTGACGGTGACGAAGACGAGCACCACGTCCTGCATCGT
>JANOEG010000316.1:0-10988 GCA_031413095.1 Burkholderiales bacterium
GGTCTGTTTCTTGATCTTCTACCAGAGGGTCTACAATACCCTCGTGCACATCGTACTGCGAACCGATGAAGGGGTAGAAGCCTCCTGAAGCGCCGAGGTGATCAAGGTCGAGCCGATCGACGGTGACCGCACGCGCACGCTGCTCGGTGCCGGCATCGGCTTCTTTCCGCTCTTCAACCGCAACAAGAAGAGCATCCAGATCGACCTGACGAAGCCCGAAGGCGCCGCCGCGGCGCGCAAGCTCTGCGCGAGTGCCGACGTGGTGGCGGAAAACTTCAAGCCAGGGTCGATGGCCAAGTACGGGCTCGACCATCCGTCGCTGTCGAAGACGAACCCGAAGCTGATCTATGCCAGCCTGAAAGGCTTTCTGCCTGGGCCGTACGACCACCGCACCGCGCTCGATGAAGTGGTGCAGATGATGGGGGGCCTGGCCTACATGACCGGCCGGCCGGGCGACCCGCTGCGCGCGGGCTCGTCGGTCAACGACATCATGGGCGGCATGTTCGGCGCCATCGCGATCCTCGGCGCGCTGATCCAGCGCGGCATCAGCGGCAAGGGCATGGAAGTGCAGGCGGCGCTCTACGAGAACAACATCTTTCTCGTCGGCCAGCACATGCTGCAGTACGCGATCACCGGCCAGCCGGCGGCGCCGATGCCGGCGCGCATCAGCCCGTGGGCGATCTACGACGTCTTCACGGTGAAGAACGGCGAGCAGATCTTTCTGGCGGCGGTGAGTGACGGCCAATGGATCACGTTCTGCGATGCGCTCGGTTTTGCCGACCTGAAGGCCGATCCGTCGCTGAAGTTGAACAACGACCGCGTGCGCGCGCGGCCGACGCTGCTCGCCGAGTTGGGTCAGCGGTTGAAAGACTTCAGCGCCGATGAGTTGGCGCAGACGATGGAAGCGGCGGGCCTGCCGTTCGCCCCGATACGCAAACCCGAAGAACTGCTCGACGATCCGCACCTGGTGGCCACTGGCGGCCTGGCGGACATCCAGCTCACCGATGGCGAGCGTGCCGGCGCCACGGTCAAAACGACCTTGTTCCCATTCACGCTCGACGGCCAGCGGCCGGGCGTGCGCCTGAACCCGCCGCAGCGCGGCGAGCACACTCGCGACGTGCTCGCCGCCGTCGGCTTGAGTTCGAGCGAGATCGACGCGCTGATCGAATCCCATGCGGTGGCGTGAAGACCACCTTCCACACATTCCAACAGGAGACACGACGATGTTCTGTTCAAGCACCCGCCGCACGCTGATGGCCTCTGCTGCAACCTTCACACTGTCCGCCATACTCGCCGCACCCGCGCTGGCGCAGGTCGGCGAGAAGACTGTTCGATTCGTGCTGCCCAACGCGACGGGTTCGGGCGTCGATGCGATCACGCGCGCGGCGCAATCGGCGCTGGCCAAGGCCCTGGGCTTCCCGGTGGTGGTCGAGAACCAGCCCGGTGCCGGTGGCATCGTCGGCCTGCAGACACTGGCCAAGTCGGCGCCGGACGGCATGACGTTGTCGGTGGTGTCTAACAACGTCGTCATCTTCCCGAGCGTGTTCAAGACGATCCCGTTCGACATGCCGGGCGACTTCACGCCCATCGCGGTCGTCGGCGCGACGCCGATCGTGCTGGTGGTCAACCCGAACAAGGTGCCGGCCAAGGACCACAAGGAGTTCGCGGCGCTGCTGAAGAGCAAGCCCGACCAGTTCAACTACGGCTCGGGTGGCAACGGCACCATCCTGCACCTGACCGGTGAGCAGTACGTTGGCGAGGTCGGCGCCAAAGCCAAGCACATTCCCTACAAGGGTGTCGGCCCGATGGTCACCGACCTCATCGGTGGCCAGATCGACTTCGGCACGCTGGCTCTGCCGAGCGTGCAGGCGCACATCAAGAGCGGCGCGCTGCGCGCCATTGGCGTCGGCGGTGCCCAGCGCACGCCGGCAGCACCGGACATCCCGACCTTTGTCGAACAAGGCTTGGGCAGCTACGTGGTCGACGCCTGGTTCGGTGTGCTCGGCCCCAAGGGCATGAGCGCGGCTGATACCAAGCGCGTGCACGAGGCGCTAGTGGCAGCGTTCAACGACCCTGCGGTCAAGGAAGCGATGACCAAGCAGGGCAACACGATCAATGTCAGCAGCAGCGAGTTCGCACAGAACTACTTCCGCAGCGAGAAGGAAAAGTACGCAGCGTTGGTGAAGAAGGCGGGTATCGAGTTGCAGTGAGCGTTGTTTCGCGTTGGCCCCGGCGCCCGTTGTCGCGCGGGTGGCACGGCAGCATTTCGCTGGCCGGCCGGGCCACCGTGGCGGCCAGCGCAATCTTGGGCCGCCTCAACGCGTTCGCCGAGTTGCAGGACAATTCAACCTAATCATGGCACGCACCCTCTACGACAAGCTCTGGGACGAGCACGCCGTCCACGCCGAGGATGACGGCACGACCATCCTCTACATCGACCGCCATCTCGTCCACGAGGTGACGAGCCCGCAGGCCTTCGAGGGCCTGCGTCTGGCGGGCCGCAAGGTCTGGCGCACGAGTTCGATCGTCGCCACCGCCGACCACAACACACCGACGCAGGGCTGGGAGAGTGGTTACGACGGCATCACCGATCCGACCTCGCGCCAGCAGGTGGTGACGCTCGACGCGAACATCAAGGCATTCGGCGCGGCGGCGTACTTTCCGTTTCTTGACAAGCGCCAGGGCATCGTGCACGTGATCGGCCCGGAGCAGGGCGCGACGCTGCCCGGCATGACCGTCGTCTGCGGCGACTCGCACACCAGCACGCATGGCGCGTTCGGCGCGCTGGCGCATGGCATCGGCACCAGCGAAGTCGAGCATGTGATGGCGACGCAGACGCTGCTGGCAAAGAAGGCCAAGAACCTGCTGGTGCGCGTCGACGGCACCCTGCCGCGCGGCTGCACCGCCAAGGACATCGTGCTGGCCATCATCGGCAAGATCGGCACCGCGGGCGGCACTGGCTTCACGATCGAGTTCGGCGGCAGTGCGATCCGCACGCTGTCGATGGAAGGGCGCATGACGGTGTGCAACATGGCCATCGAGGCCGGTGCGCGCGCCGGCCTCGTCGCTGTCGATGAGAAGACCATTGAGTACGTTCGCGGACGGCCGTTTGCGCCAACCGGCGCGGCCTTCGACATGGCGGCGGCGTACTGGCGCACGTTGAAGTCGGATGACGGGGCGCATTTCGACCGGGTCGTCGAGATCGATGCAGCGCAATTGCTGCCGCAAGTCACCTGGGGCACGTCACCCGAGATGGTGGTCTCGATCGACGACCGTGTGCCCGACCCCGAGCGCGAGAAGGACGCTACCAAGCGCGACGCGATCGAGCGCGCGCTGCAGTACATGGGGCTCGAGCCGAACAAGCGCATCGACGACATCCGCATCGACAAGGTCTTCATCGGCTCGTGCACCAACAGTCGGATCGAAGACTTGCGCGAAGCTGCTGCCGTCGTCAAGCGTTTGGGCAAGCGCGTCGCCAGCAACGTGAGGCTCGCCATGGTCGTGCCTGGCTCGGGGCTCGTCAAAGCCCAAGCCGAACGCGAAGGTTTGCACGAAGTGTTCAAGGCTGCGGGCTTCGAATGGCGCGAGCCCGGCTGCTCGATGTGCCTGGCGATGAACGCCGACCGGCTGGAGCCCGGCGAGCGCTGCGCCTCGACCAGCAACCGCAACTTCGAAGGCCGCCAGGGCGCCGGCGGCCGTACGCACCTCGTGAGCCCGGCGATGGCGGCAGCCGCCGCGATCGAAGGCCACTTTGTCGATGTGAGACGTCTATGAGAGCTTTCACCCTTCACAAGGGTATGGTCGCGCCGCTCGATCGTGCCAACGTCGACACCGACGCGATCATTCCGAAGCAGTTCCTGAAGTCGATCAAGCGCTCCGGTTTTGGGCCGAACCTGTTCGACGAGTGGCGCTACCTCGACAAGGGTGAGCCTGGTCAAGACCCGGCAACGCGCAAACGGAATCCAGACTTCGTGCTCAACCAATCGCGTTATGAAGGCGCATCGGTGCTGTTGTGCCGCGAAAACTTCGGCTGCGGTTCGAGCCGCGAGCACGCGCCGTGGGCGATAGATCAGTACGGGTTCCGCGCGCTGATCGCACCGAGCTATGCCGACATCTTCTTCAACAACTGCTTCAAGAACGGCCTGCTGCCGATTGTCTTGCCCGACAGCCAGGTCGCGAGGCTGTTCGACGAGGTGGCTGCCTTTGTCGGCTACTCGCTGACAATCGACTTGCCGCGGCAAGTGATCGTCAAGCCTGACGGCAGCGAGCTGCCGTTTGACGTGCAGCCGTTTCGCAAACAGTGCCTCGTCAACGGCTGGGACGACATCGGACTGACGCTGCGCCACGCCGATAAGATCCGCGCCTTCGAGGCCGAGCGCCTGGCCAGCCGGCCTTGGCTCGAAGGCCGGCCGCTCTGATGCAGGCTTGGCTGCAACGCGTGGTCTTCACGCGCACCTGGCTAACGTTCATCGTTCTGGTGGTTTCGTTTCTCGTTTTCGGCGCTGGTACCTACAACCTGTTCCTGGTGCTGAAGGCGAACCTCGATCTGATCGCCGAGCATGGCTGGCAGGCGTTGGCCGACGGCGCCGCGCAGCAGTTCATCGAGTTGTTGTTCATGGCCGCCGCGAGCATGGCCGCCTACGTGTTGTTCAAAGCCTGCGAGTACCGGCTGGTGCACCTCATGTCCGAGCCGAAGGAAGCTGATTGATGAGCCAGAAGATCGCCGTGATGCCGGGTGATGGCATTGGCACCGAGATCGTAGAGCAGGCGCTGCGCGTGCTGCGTGCGCTGGCGTTGCCGCTGGAGATGGAGACCGCGCTCGTCGGCGGTGCGGCGTACGAAGCACATGGGCATCCGCTGCCGGAGGCGACGCTGCAACTCGCCAAGGACAGTGACGCCATTCTCTTCGGCGCTGTCGGCGACTGGAAGTACGATAAGCTCGAACGCGCGCTGCGTCCCGAGCAGGCGATCCTCGGCCTGCGCAAGCACCTCGGCCTGTTCGCCAACTTCCGCCCGGCGCTGTGCTACGAACAGTTGACCCATGCGTCGTCGTTGAAGCCGGAGTTGGTGTCGGGCCTCGACATCCTGATCATCCGCGAGCTGACGGGCGACATCTACTTCGGCCAGCCGCGCGGCCGCCGCACCGCCGTCGATGGCCATTTCCCCGGCAGCGAAGAAGCCTTCGACACGATGCGCTATTCGCGCCCGGAGATCGAGCGCATCGCCCATGTCGCGTTCCAGGCGGCGAGGAAGCGCAGCAAACGAGTTACGAGCGTCGACAAGGCCAACGTGCTCGAAACCTTCCAATTCTGGAAGGACGTCGTCACCGAAGTCCATGCGCAGTACCCGGACGTCGAACTCGACCACATGTACGTCGACAACGCGGCGATGCAGTTGGTGAAAGCGCCGAAGAAGTTCGACGTCGTCGTCACCGGCAACATGTTCGGCGACATCCTGTCCGATGAAGCAGCCATGCTCACCGGCTCGATCGGCATGCTGCCCTCGGCCTCGCTCGACAAGAACAACAAGGGCCTCTACGAACCGAGTCACGGCAGCGCGCCCGACATTGCCGGCAAGGACATGGCCAATCCACTGGCTACAATCTTGTCTGCTGCCATGATGCTTCGCTTCACGCTCCAACAACCCGAGGCCGCCGACCGCATCGAGTCGGCGGTGAAGAGCGTGCTGTCCGCGGGCTATCGCACTGCCGACATCTGGAGCGATGGTACGAAGAAGGTCGGCACACGGGCGATGGGCGATGCGGTCGTGGCCGCCCTGACGACCACCAAAACGATTGCCAAGGTCTAGCAGCTCCGGATCGTTTCGCCCCGTTATCGGACCCCGGCGACACGAGCCGGGATGAATCGGGGTCCGTGACGCAAGGAAAACTGAAATGGCACTCGTAGGATTGGTCGGCTGGCGTGGCATGGTGGGCTCAGTGCTCCTCGACCGCATGCAGGCCGAAGGCGACTTCGCGCTCATCGAGCCGGTGTTCTTCTCGACCTCCAACGCCGGTGGCCGCGCGCCGTCATTCGCGAAGAACGAGACCCAGCTCTTCGACGCCAACGACATCGCGGCGTTGAAGCGCTGCGACATCGTCATCACCTGCCAGGGTGGCGAGTACACCAAGGCCGTCTATCCGCAGCTGCGCGCCGCGGGCTGGAAGGGCTACTGGATCGACGCCGCGAAAACGCTGCGCATGAACGACGATGCGGTGATCGCGCTCGACCCGGTCAACCTGCCGGTGATCCAGAGTGCGCTGGCCAAGGGCGTCAAGGATTTCATTGGCGGCAATTGCACCGTGAGCTGCATGTTGATGGGTGTCGGCGCGCTGTTCAAGGCCGACCTCGTCGAGTGGATGACCGCTAGCACCTACCAGGCAGCCAGCGGCGGCGGTGCGCAGCACATGCGCGAACTGCTGACGCAGATGGGCACGGTCAACGCCAGCGTCAAGGCGCTGCTCGACCACCCAGCGAGCGCCATCCTCGAAATCGACCGCCAGGTCGCGGCCACCCAGCGCGCTTTGTCTGCCGACGAAACCAAGAACTTCATGGTGCCGTTGGCCGGCAGCCTGATCCCTTGGATCGACGTCGACCGCGGTGACGGCACCAGCCTCGAAGAGTGGAAGGGTGGCGCCGAGACCAATAAGATCCTCGGCCGCGGTCCGGGGTTCGGCACGGCGGCCACGCCGATCGACTCAACCTGCGTGCGCGTCGGCGCGATGCGCTGTCACAGCCAGTCGCTGACGATCAAGCTGAAGAAAGACGTCCCGCTGGTCGACATCGAAGCCCTCATCGCCGCCGACAATGAATGGGTGAATGTCGTGCCGAACACGCGTGAAGCGACCGTACGTGGGCTGACGCCGGTGGCCGTGACGGGCACGATGAGCATCCCGGTCGGCCGCCTGCGCAAGATGGCGCTGGGGCCGCAGTACCTCGGCGCTTTCACGATCGGCGATCAGTTGCTGTGGGGCGCCGCCGAGCCGTTGCGGCGCATGCTGCGCATCCTTCTGGAGCATTGAGCGGGATGACGACCCCTCGCTCGCTTCACGAGCACTCCCCAGAAGGGGGCACCGGCCGATGCTGGGGAGCGGTCCGGCACCGGCTGGCGGCCGATCACACCGCGTCGTCGATTGACAACAAGTTCACGCCCTGCTTCGATTCGTAACCGCCGCGGGGCGGAGGTCAGACTTTGCATGAGCTTGTCACCCTATATGCTTGATGCTATTGTGAATTTCGAGGCCTTTCGGCTTTTGAACTTGATATGACATCGGCATCGCTTGCTCGGCATGTCCGGTCCATCTGGCGGCGGACGGTCGTCCTGTCCGCCGTTCGTCATTGGGAGACGCTTTGAAGACCACCCTCCGAAAAACAGCGGCGCGCCATGCGCTGTCGGCCGTTGCAGCCGCCGCACTCACGCTTGCTTCCACCGGTAGCTGGGCGCTCGGCCTGGGCCGTATGGCCGTGCAGTCGGCGCTCGGCGAATCGCTGCGTGCCGAGATCGACATCACCAACCTGTCGGCCGAAGAAGCCTCGTCGCTGCGCGTCAAGGTGGCGTCGGCGGAGGCCTATCGCGCTGCCGGCATCGACTACAACGCCGCGCTGCCGGGCACACAGGTCACGGTGGCCAAGCGCGCCGATGGCCGGTCCTACCTGCGCATCGTCAGCGACCGCGTGGTCCAGGAGCCGTTTGTCGATGTGATCCTCGAACTGACCTGGTCCAGTGGCCGGCTGGTGCGTGAATACACGCTGCTGCTCGACCCTCCGGGCAGCACGCGCATGGCCACAGCGCCGGCGCCCGCGCCGATTGCGCCGTCGATGTCGGCTGCGCCGACGCCGCCGGCTGCTGCCGCGCCGCGCCCAGCCCCCGCCGCACCGCCTATGGCGGCTGCTCCTGCCCCGTCGCCTGCACCCGCGCCTCGGGCGGCCCCGACCCCGGCGCCGGCGCCCCGTGCCGCAACCACCGCCGCACCGACACCACGCAGCGGCGCCAATGTCGACGATTACAAGGTGCGCCAGGGCGACACGCTATACCGGGTGGCACAGAAGACGCAGCGCGAAGGGGTCTCGCTCGACCAGATGCTGGTGGCACTGTTCCGCGCCAACCCCGACGCGTTCGTGGCCGAGAACATGAACCGCCTGAAGGCCGGTGCCGATCTGGCCGTCCCTTCTGCGGACAAGGCCAAGGAAACCAGTCCGGCTGACGCCAAGCAGGTCATCCAGGTCCAGAGCGCCGATTTCGGCGCCTACCGCGAGCGCTTGGCTGGCGGTGTGCCTACCGTCAAGGCGGCTGCACCGTCGCGTCAGGCTGCCGGCAAGGTGCAAGCGCAAGTCGACGACAAGAAGGCCGCTGCGCCCACGCCCGACCGGCTGACGCTGTCGCAAGGCGCCGTCAAGGGCGCTGCTTCGGCGGTTGAGTCCAAGGTTTCTACGGACACTGAAAAGAAGGCTCAGGAGCAGCGTGTCGCCGAGCTGAAGCGCAATGCCGACGAGTTGAAAGCGCTGCAACAGGGGACTTCGGCCGCCGTCAAGCCGGGGGCTGCAGCACCGGCCCCGGCAGCGCCTGTCGTAGTCGCCGCTGCGCCACCTCCGCCGCCGCCGCCTGCACCGGCGCCCGAACCGGCCCCGGTGGCAGCGCCGCCCGCACCTGCACCGGCCCCCGCACAAACTTCCGTGCCCGCACCGCCGCCGGCTCCCGCGGTTGACGCGGCAGCTTCGGCTCCCGCAGCCATCCCGGCGGCCTCCGCACCGACGATCGCCGCGAAGCCCCCGGTTGTGCCCGTGGTTGAAGAAGCCAGCCCCCTGGACGGCCTGTTGAACAGCCCGTTCCTGCCCTGGGGTGCCGGCGCTGCCGTGGCCCTGCTGGCGGGCCTGGGGATCTACCGCTGGCGCAGCCGCGCCCGCAACGAGAGCGGCGAAACCTCATTCCTCGAAAGCCGCTTGCAGCCCGATTCGTTCTTCGGTGCCAGCGGCGGCCAGCGCATCGACACCCGCGATGCGTCCGGCGCTGCGTCGTCGATGAGCTACTCGCTGTCGCAGCTCGACGCGATCGGCGATGTCGATCCGGTGGCAGAAGCTGACGTGTACCTGGCCTACGGCCGTGACCTGCAAGCTGAAGAGATCCTCAAGGAAGCGATGCGCAGCACGCCGGATCGACTGGCGATCCGCACGAAGCTGCTCGAGGTCTATGCCAAGCGCCGCGACACCAAGGGCTTCGAAGCGCTGGCAACACAGCTCTTCGGCCTTACCCACGGCGATGGCGAAGACTGGCAGAAGGCTCAGGAACTCGGTCAGCAGATCGACCCGGACAATCCGCTTTACCAGCCCGGTGGTCGCCCGCCTGCCGCGTCCGGCGCGCTGGCCGATGCCGCCGTGGTCGAGCCGCTGGGCGCCAGTACGCTGCCACTGTCGATCATTCCGACCGAGCCGCCGAACTTGGCGCCCGACGAGATCGAGAGATTGGGTGGCGGTGCTGCTGACGGTGTCGACCTCGATCTCGACCTCGCCTACACGGCCGCTCTGGCGACACCAGTACTGGACAACACACAGCCGCTCGCGGCCAAGGCAGCCGCTGCGAGCCGCTTGGATCTCCCTGAATTGCCGGCAGCGGCAACGGCCGCTGTGGCCGCCGCATCGCGCTCTGGGCCCGATTCGAAGGCGATGCCTTTCGATCTGAGCGGCATTTCACTCGACTTGGGCAAGCCCAAGGCGGGTAAGGGCACGGAGCCGGCGCTCGACTACGGCAGCCTCGGTGCCGACAGCACGCAGCAACCGCCGCTGGAGCCGAGCGACCCTCTGGCGCGCAAGCTCGAACTGGCCGAGGAGTTCCGCCAGATCGGCGACAAGGACGGTGCGCGTGATCTGCTCGAAGAGGTTCTTGCAAAGGCCAGCGGGCCGCTGAAGGCGCGCGCGCAGAGCCTGCTCGACGGATTGACCTGATGCCCTCAGCGCCGGGCGCCGGGCGCCTGGCGCTCGGCGTCGCCTACCGCGGCAACGCCTATCAGGGCTGGCAGAGCCAGCCCAGCGGGCGTACGGTGCAAGACCGGCTCGAAGCAGCCTTGGCGTCGTTTGCCGACACGCCGGTCGGAACGCTGTGCGCGGGCCGCACCGATGCCGGCGTGCATGCGCTCAACCAGGTCGTCCACCTCGACGCGCCGGTCGAGCGCGACAGTTTCTCCTGGGTGCGCGGCACCAACCGCTACCTGCCGGCCGACATCGCGGTCCAGTGGTGCGTGCCCGTGGCCGCCGATTTCAATGCCCGCAACAGCGCGCGCGGCCGGCGCTACGCTTATGTGCTGCTCGAATCGGCAGTGCGGCCAGCGCTGGAGACGGGCTTGGTCGGCTGGGCGTTCCGGCCACTCGACGGCCACGCGATGCGTGCGGCGGCAGCGCATCTGATTGGCGAGCACGACTTTTCTTCGTTCCGCTCTTCTCAGTGCCAGGCTTTGTCGCCGGTGAAAACGCTGCGCTCGATCACCATCGAACGCCGCGGCGCCTACTGGCGACTCGACTTCGACGGCAGTGCATTCCTGCACCATATGGTGCGCAACATCATGGGCTGCCTGGTCGCGGTGGGGCAGGGCGGGCACACACCGTTGTGGATGGCTGACGTGCTTGCTGCGAAAAGCCGCGACGCCGCCGCGCCGACGTTCGCAGCCGATGGGCTTTACTTTGCCGGGCCGTACTACGATGGAGCGCATGGCATTCCCGAGCGCACCCCGGCCTTCGACTGGCTCCCCTAGCGGCGCGCGCACCCGCATCAAGATCTGCGGCCTGACGCGCGAGGCCGACATTGCCGCGGCCGTCGATGCAGGTGCCGATGCGGTCGGCTTCGTGCTCTATTCCAAGAGCCCGCGGCATGTGTCGGTCGAGCGTGCGGTGCAGCTTGCGCAATCGCTGCCGCCCTTCGTCACGCCGGTGCTGCTGTTTGTCAACGCGACGCTGACCGACATCGATGCCGCCTGCAAAGCTTTGCCGCAAGCGCTGCTG
>JANOEG010000317.1:0-4028 GCA_031413095.1 Burkholderiales bacterium
CCGCGAAGACCGCCACTTCTTTTCTGCCGTGCACGAGTTCGCGGCGCATGCGAAGGGCCGCAAGCAACTTCGCATGGAGTATTTCTACCGCGAGATGCGGCGAAAACATGCGGTGCTGATGAACGGCGCTGAGCCCGACCAGCCCGAAGGCAGCCAGTGGAACTTCGATACCGACAACCGCGAAGCTTTCGGCAAGGGCGGGCCGGGTGTGGTGCCCGAGCGCGCGCGCTTCGAGCCCGATGCGATCACGCGCGAGGTGATCGCACTCGTGCGCCAGCGCTTCGCCGAGCACCCCGGCTCGCTCGACAGCTTTGCCTGGGCCGTGACGCGCGAGCAGGCGCTGATCGCGCTGCGCGGTTTCATCGAACGCAGGCTCGAACACTTCGGCCGCTGGGAGGACGCGCTGTGGCCCCAGCAGCCGTGGCTGTGGCATTCACACCTGTCGGCGGCGCTGAACCTGAAGCTGCTCACGGCGCGCGAAGTGGTGGCGGCCGCCGAAGCCGCGTACCGCGCCGGCCGCGCGCCGCTGCAGAGCGCCGAAGGCTTCATCCGCCAGATCCTCGGCTGGCGCGAGTTCGTGCGCGGCATCTACTGGACGCAGATGCCGGCGTACATGGAGCTCAATGCACTCGATGCGCAAGAGCCGCTGCCAAAGTTCTACTGGAACGGCAAGACCGACATGGCCTGCATGGCCGACGCGATCGGCCAGACCTTGGAACACGGCTACGCGCATCACATCCAGCGTTTGATGGTCACCGGCCTGTACGCGCTGCTGCACGGCGTGCATCCGAAACACGTTCACGAGTGGTATCTCGCGGTGTATGTCGATGCTGTGGAGTGGGTGGAGCTGCCGAACACGCTGGGCATGAGCCAGGCGGGCGACGGCGGCCTGATGGCCAGCAAGCCGTACATCGCCAGCGGCAAGTACATCGAGCGCCAGAGCAGCGGCAGCTTGTGCGCGGGTTGCCGCTACAAGCCGGGCGAGCGCGTGGGGGAACGGGCCTGTCCGTTCACGACGCTGTACTGGGACTTCCTGGCGCGGCACGAGACCATGCTCGCCAAGAATCCGCGCACGGTGATGCAGGTGAGAAATCTCACGCGCGTGTCGGCCGAAGAGCGGGCGGGTATTGCACAGCGTGCGGCGGCGATCCGGCGCGGCGAGGTCGGCCATGTCGATTGACGCCTTCACACCCACAGCGCAAGCCGCGCTGCAAGCCTTGCGCGCCGTGCGTCCGAGCGAGTACGCGCGCACGCGCAATCACATCGGCGGGGCGGTCACGCGCCTGTCGCCCTACCTCACGCACGGCCTGCTGCAGATGCCCGACGTGATGGCGGCACTGCAACTGCGGCGTGAACACAAGCTCGTCTTCGAGCTCGGCTGGCGCGAGTTCTTCCATCACGCGTGGCGACACGACGGCGAGGCGATCTTCGACTCGCTGCACGAAGGCCCGCTGCCCGATGCGGCCTACACGCGCGAACTTCCGGGCGACATCCGCGAAGGCCGCACCGGCGTGCCAGCGATCGACCAGGCCGTGCGCTCGCTCTACACAGACGGCTACGTTCACAACCACGCCCGCATGTGGCTCGCGTCCTACATCGTGCACCTGCGCAAGGTGCATTGGCGCGCCGGCGCCGATTGGCTCTACACGCATCTGCTCGACGGCGACTCGGCGAGCAACCACCTGTCATGGCAATGGGTGGCCGGCACCGGCAGCCACAAGCCGTATCTGTTCAACGCTGAGAACGTGCAGCGTTATGCGGACGCGCCGTGGCACAGCGCGGGCACGGTGATCGACACCGGCTACGAGGCGCTGGATCGCATCGCGCATTCATCGCGTGCGTTGGCTGCCGAGCCGGGCGCGCATGAAGCGGTGATCGAGCCGCCGCTTTTCGACGCGCCGCCGGCCGATCTGGGCTTTGCCGCGCCCGATGCAGCAGCGGTGAAGGGTCGTGATGTCTGGCTCGTGCATCCGTGGTCGCTCGCCGATGCGCCCGAAGGAACAACGCTGGTCGCCGTGCTCGATGCCGCGTTCCACCGCACGTGGCCGTGGAGCGAGCGCCGCTGGCGTTTTGTCGGCAAGCGCATGGCGGAGATAGCGCCGCAACGCTGGATCGGCGAGCGTGACGCGCTGCACGCGGCACTCGCCGCCGCAAAAAGCGTGCGCGGCCTGCACAACCTGCACCTCGGCGCGGCGTACGACGCCTTCGATCTCGCGCCGATGCCACGCGCCTTCAGCGACCCCGCCACACGATGCCGAACGTTCTCGGCTTTCTGGAACAAGCAACCCGCACAACCCGATCGCCAATCAAAGCTCTTCGCATGACGACATCCAACATCGCTCTCATCACCGGCGCCCGCGGCGGCATCGGCCGCGCCTTGTGCGCACAACTGCAGGCCCAGGGCTGGCGCGTCGCCGCCGTCGGCCGAGACGCCTCACAGATGCAAGACGTGCCGGCTGATGCGCGCATCAGCGCCGATACCACGACACCCGAGGGAGCGGCGTCTGCCATCGCCGCGTGCAAGGAAGCTTTCGGCGCGCCGCCGACCGCACTTGCGCACTGCGTCGGCAGCACGCTGATCGCACCGCTGCACCGCACCAGCGCCGATGCTTACCGCGACGTGATGCGGATCAACCTCGACAGTGCGATGTTCATGTTGGGTGCCTGGGTCGAAGCGCTGCGCGCAGCGTCGCTGCCCGGTGCGGCAGTGTTCGCCAGCAGCGTCGTCGCCAGAATCGGCGTCGCCAACCACGAAGCGATCGCTGCCGCAAAGGGCGGCGTCGAAGCGCTGGCCCGCAGCGCCGCCGCCACCTACGCGCCGCTCGGCCTGCGCATCAACGTCGTCGCCCCCGGCATGACCGAGACGCCGATGACCTCGGGCATGTTGAAAGTACCCGCCATGCGCGAAGGCGCCGGCAAGCAGTACCCGCTCGGCGGCGTGCAGTCGGCCGACAGCGTGGCCGCGGCGATGGCGTGGTTGTTGTCGGGCGCGGCGTCACGCATCACGGGGCAGGTGATTCCGGTCGATGGCGGGTTTACAAGCGTGCGGCCGCTGGTGAAGTAGCGAGCGTGGGCGTCGGCGACAACGCGGGCCGGCCGTCGAAGGCACGCAGCAGCAGCGTCGTTAGGTCGTGCATGCCGCCCAGCGGCGCGCGCTGCGGTGTCAGGCCCGCGACGAAGCCCTGGGCGATGAAGCGCTCCAGCAGCGCGCGGTCGCGCGTGACGATGTGCACCGGCACGTCCCAGCTCGCGCCCGGGCCGCTGACGCTGGCCGCGGGCTGGTGGTCGCCGACCCACAGCATCACTGACTCGCGCGCTTCGGGTTGCTGCAGGTGGCCCCCGAGCCATCGGTAGGTGTAGTCGAACATGCCGATGTAGTTGGGCAGCATGTCGTTCCAGTCCACATGCGCACCCGCAAGCCGGCGTGACGCGTCGGCGCCGTACGGGTCGGCCGACAGCAGGCGCGGCCAGTCGCTCTGGTACGGCGGCACCGGACCGAAGGGCAGGTGGGTGGTGATGGTCGGAAAGAACAGGAAGCGCGGCGCCGCGTCGGCGCCTTGCGGGTGCATCTGCTCGAAACGCGCCAGGCTGTACTGGTCGGGCACCTTCCAGTAGCCCAGCGCCGGGCCGCGCCAGTTCATGTTGCGCGCGTCGAGAAACAAGTCGAAGCCGTAGAACGCGCGTTCGTCCCAGTCCCAGCTCAGCGCCGGGTACAGACCGGCCGTCTGGTAGCCGGCACTGCGAAACAGCGAGACCAGCGTCGGCCGTTGCGTCGTCAACATCAGGTCATGGCGCAGCGGGTCGGACAAGTCGACGCCCGACAGCAGGCTCAGGTGCGACAGCTCCGATGCGCCAGCGAAGGTGGCCGCGCGCACGAATGCCGAGGCCACGAAGCGTCCGCTGGCGGCGATGTCGTGTTCGAGCTGTTGCCGCGATGCCGCCAAAGCCGGCGCCGCGCGCGGATGCTCGAAGGCCATGGCGCCGTACGACTCGAGGAAGAACAGCTTGAAGTCGCGTCCGCGCAAAGC
>JANOEG010000318.1:0-2071 GCA_031413095.1 Burkholderiales bacterium
CCGCCAGCTTCAAGACAGCGTCGACGACACCGGCCAGCATCGCTGCCGCTTTGGCATCAGCCAGCGCGCCGTCAGTCGCAAACGCCTCGTGGGCCTTGCTCACTGCCTGCTGCTGCGGCACGACCAGCATCTGGAAGGCCATCTGCAGGTACTGGCGCAGATAGTTCAGCGCCCGCAAGCCGCCGAGCGCACCGGGCGAGCTGGCCAGCAGCGCCACCGGCTTGTTGCTGGTGGCGGCGATGCCATCCTTCAACCGCGACAACCAGTCGAAAGCGTTGATCACCAGTGGCGTCGGAAAGCCGTTGTACTCGGGCGTGACGATCACCAGCGCGTGATGCGCGGCAATCGCATCGCGCAGCGCTGCGGCGCCGGCCGGCACACCCTGCGCGGCTTCGATGTCGCCGTCGTACAGCGGCAAGGCCAGCGCGCGCAGGTCGAGCACCGTGGTTTGCGCGCCGGCCGCATCGGCCACCGCGCGCGCCGCGTCGCGCAGCTTGACGCTCCACGCGCCGTTGCGCGCGCTGCCGGCGATCAGCAACAGCTTCAACGGCGCGGGGTCGCTCATGCCGCGGCCTTGCGTGCGTCGAGGCTCAGCGATCCAGCGCCGAAGGCGAAGACAAGGAGCAGGCCACCGGCAACGGCGAGGTTCTTCATGAACATCAGCTGCTGCATCATCTGCTGCGCGGCCGGCATCGCCCAATAATTGTGGAAGAGGACGCTGGCCAGGAGCGTGAACGCAGCCAGCGCCAGCGCCGCCCAGCGGGCCTGCCAGCCGATGATCAGCATGACGCCTGCCACGAGCTCGAGCACGCCGGTGGCCACCGCCAGCACCATCGGCAGCGGCAAGCCCTTGCTGGCGATGTAGCCGGCGGTGCCTTCCAGACCGCCCAGCTTGCCGATGCCACCAAGCACGAACATCAACGCCAGCAGGATGCGGGCAACCAAAACGGGAATTCCTTGGGTGTTCATCGAACGGATCCTTTGAATAGAAAAAAGAGAATTTACTTGAGCAGCGCTGCCGCTTCGACGACGCGCTGGCCGAACGCCCGCGCGGTGGCCAAATCGCCCGGCACCATCTCATCAGGCGATGCGTCCGACGGCGAGGCGGTGATGAGGCCGGTATAGCCACCGAGGTTGTTGAGATCGGCGCGTGTGCTGGCCTTGGCATTGGCTGCGTGCATGCCGCTGCCGGCCCACAACATGCCGTGCTGCTGCGACAGGGTCACGAAGTACTGCAGCGTCGAAAACTTGTCGCCGTTCAACGTCGCCGAGTTGGTGAAGCCGGCGGCCAGCTTGTTGCGCCAGGCCTTGCCGAACCAGGGCTTGCTCGAGGCGTCGGCAAACTTCTTGAACTGCCACGAAGGCCCGCCCATGTAGGTCGGGGCGCCGAAGACGATCACGTCGGCAGCCAGCAATTGCTCCCAGCCGCCGTCGGGCAAGTTGCCCTCGGCATCGATCGCGATCAGCGCACCGCCGCTGCCTTCGGCCACCGCTTCGGCAACCTTCTTGGTGTGGCCGTAGCCGCTGTGATAAGCGATGACGATTTTCTTGCTCATGCTTTTTCCTGGAGTTAAGGCTGAAGGTCGAAGACGATGACCTCGGCCTCGTGGCCTTGATCGATGACGAGGCGGCTTTCGCCGGAGAGTTGGGCGGCATCACCCGCGGCCAGCGTCTGGCCGTTGACGTTGACGCGGCCGCGCACCGCATGCACGTAGGCCAGGCGCTTGCTGTCGAGCGGCAGCTCGATGCGTTCGGTGCCATCGAAGAGGCCGGCGTACATCGACGCATCGGCGTGGATCGTCACCGAGCTGTCACGGCCGTTCGGCGACGCGACCAGCTTCAGCGCGCCGCGCTTGTCCGCTGCAGAAAACGCCTTCTGTTCGTAGCCCGGCGCGATGCCCTGCCGGTCGGGCAGGATCCAGATCTGAAGGAAGTGCGTCGTCTTGTCGGCGGCGTGGTTGTGCTCGCTGTGGCGCACGCCCGTGCCCGCGCTCATGCGCTGGACTTCGCCCGGCACGATCGACGAGCTGTTGCCCATGCTGTCTTTGTGGCCGATGGCGCCGTCGAGCAC
>JANOEG010000319.1:0-16689 GCA_031413095.1 Burkholderiales bacterium
CAGGAGAACCCGGTGGCCGTGATCGCGGCCAACAAGTTCTGGGAAGTGCAAAAGTTCATGGCGCTGACCAACCACCAGTACAACCCGCAGTCGGTGATCTTCAGCAAGAAGGTCTGGGACACGCTGACGCCGGCCGAAAAGAAGATCCTCGACGATGCCGCCGACGAGGCCGCCAAGTACCAGCGCGAGCAGTCGCGCGCGGGCATGGCGACGGCGCTCGATGCCATCAAGAAGGGTGGCATGACCGTCACCGAGTTGTCGCCGGCCGAAGTGGCGAAATTCCGCGAGAAGGTCAAGCCGGTGATCGCCAAACATTCGGCGACCGTCGGTGAAGCCACGGTGGCCGAGGTGATGGCTGAACTGGACAAGCTTCGCAAGTGAGCCGCGCCGCGCCGGGCCGCCCCATGCAAGCAGCGACCCCCTCCGGGGGGTGGCCGCAGTACTCTGCGGACGGGGGCCGCATATGACGAAGCTTCTTTGCGGTCTGATCGGCGCCGGCATTCAGCGCTCGCTGACGCCCGCAATGCAGGAAGAGGAGGCGCAGGCCCAGGGCCAGCGCCTGCACTACCAGCTGATCGATCTCGACAAGAGCGGGCAGGGTACCCAAGCGCTGCCCACGCTGATTTCGGCTGCGAAGACGATGGGTTTCGCTGGCCTGAACATCACCTACCCGTGCAAGCAGGCGGTGATCCCGCTGCTCGACGATCTCTCCGACGAAGCGAGGGCGATGGGCGCGGTCAACACCGTCGTCTTCCACGACGGCAAGACCACCGGCCACAACACCGACGGCTCCGGCTGGCGCTGGGGCTTCGAGCGCACGCTGCCGGATGCGAACCTGTCGCGCGTGGTCCTGCTCGGCGCTGGGGGCGCAGGCTCGGCGATTGCTCATTCGGTGTGCCGCATGAAGGCCGATGCACTGGTCATCGTGGACAGCGACGGTGCGCGCGCCAATGCGCTCGCGGCTGAGTTGAACAAGCAGTACGGCGGCGCGCGCGCGAGTGGAAGCACCGACGCGGCCATGGCGCTGCACGGTGCGACCGGCCTCGTGCATGCCACGCCCACGGGCATGGACAAGCTGCCCGGGCTGCCGCTGAAAGCGAAGCTGCTGCGGCCCGAGCTGTTCGTTTCGGAAATTGTCTACTTCCCGCTCGAAACTGCGCTGCTGAAGGCGGCGCGCTCCATCGGTTGCCGCGTTGTCGATGGTGGCACCATGGCCGTTGGGCAGGCCCTCGGCGCATTCGAGCTGTTCACCGGCCGCAAGGCCGATGCGGCACGCATGGACGCCCACTTCCGTGGGCTTGTCGCGCAACGCACTTCATAGGACACAAGCGATGTCGTCTCTCGATCGTGAAGCCGTCATTGAAGCCAGCAACCCGCTCGGCATCGAAGGCATCGAGTTCATCGAATACACAACGCCACGCCCGCAGGCCCTGGGCCAGGTGCTGGAGTCGATCGGCTTCCGGCCGGTCGCGCGGCACCGCTCGCGCGAGGTGATGCTCTATCGCCAGGGCGGCATGAACATGGTCGTCAATGCGCATGGCGTTTCGGCCGCCGCGGATGGCGAAACGCCGCAGATCGCGGCCATCGCGTTGCGTGTGCGCGATGCCGGTGCGGCACAGCAACGTGTTGTCGAACTCGGCGGCTGGCCGGTGCCGGTGAAGGTGCAGCCGATGGAGCTGCACATCCCGGGTGTGCATGGCGCCGGCGCCAGCCGCATCTACTTCATTGACCGCTGGCGCGAGTTCTCGATCTACGACGTTGATTTCATCCCTGTGCCCACGGTCGATCCCGTCGTGCCCGCGGTGGCCGGCCTGCACTGGTTCGGCGTCGTGCAATACGTCGGCGCTGATCGCAGCGCCGATTGGTGCGCTTTCTATGGCTCGCTGTTCGGCTTTGTCGAAGTGCCGGCCGAGAAGCGCTTCGGCATCCTGCCGCGCGGCAGCGTGCTGGCGAGTCCGTGCGGCACGTTCTATCTGCAGCTGATCGAACCCGATTCGCTGGTTGTTGACGACACTGGCGAGCGCCTGCAGCGCGTGGCCCTCGGCGCGCCCGATGTGCCGGCGGCCGTGAAGGCATTGCGCACGCGGGGCATCGACTTCGTCGAGACCGACACGCTGCACACCGAAGTGCGAGGCGCGCTGACGCGGCCGCAACTCGGCGGCGTGATGTTCGAGCTGGTGCACCACGAAGTCAGATCATGAGAAGTTCGGAGTACATCGCCGACTTCGGCATGGACACGATCTCGCTGGCCGGTCCACTGGCGGCCAAGCTGCGTGCAATCAAGGAGGCGGGCTTCAGCCAGGTGATGTTCGCGGCCCGCGATCTGGTCGGGCACCCGGACGGCTGGCATGCCGCCGTCGAGGAAGTCCGGGGGAGCGGCTTGCGTGTCACGGGCTTCCAGGTGCTGCGCGATTTCGAGGGCCTGTCGGGTCATCTTCATGACTACAAGATCGACATCGCGCGCTCGATGATCGAGATGTGCGCTGCGCTCGGCAGCCCGATCCTGCTGGCCTGCTCATCGACCAGCCGCCACGCGACGAGCGACGAAGGCGCCATCGCACGCGACCTGCGCAAGCTGGCGATGATGGCGCTGCCCCACGGCATCAAGGTGGCCTTCGAGGGCTTGTCCTGGGGCCGGCACATCAATGACTGTGTCGGCGCCTGGCGTGTCGTCGAGGCCGCCGACGCACCCAACCTCGGCATCGGCGTCGACTCTTTCCACAGCTTTGCCACGCGCACGCCGACCGAAGCGCTGCAGGACGTGGACCCGGACAAGATCTTCCTCGTTCAATTGGCCGACTTCATGTGGCAGGAGATCCGCACGGTCGAAGAGCGCATGGAAACCGCACGCCATTTCCGCGTTTTTCCCGGTGAGGGCGTTCACAGCGACGAGCTGCGCCGCCTGGTCATCGAGCTCGACGGCATGGGCTACCGCGGCGACTACAGCTTCGAGGTCTTCAACGACGACTACACGCAGATGCCGTTGCCGGTGGTGGCCGAACGGGCGCGCCGCTCAGCCGCATGGCTGGCTGAAGATGTGCTGCACCGCGCGGTGCCCTTGCCGGGCGGTTCCCGTCTGCGCGGTCCCGCAGCGGCCTGACCGACGGCCTACCGATGCCAGCCTCCGGGCTTCTCGCGCCAGCCACGGCCCGATGAGATGGGCTCCCACCGGTGCGGCTGCCAGCGATAGCCGGGGCGCGGGGCGTCCCAGCGGCCGCCGACCCACACATGGCGATTGGCCCGCCACGTCCAGAATCCGCTGATCCAGAACCAACCCGGATGCGGTGCGACGCCGACCACTTCGTACTGCACTGGCGGCGGTGCCCCTGCGACCGCATCGTCGTGGCCGCCGCCGTAGCCCGGCCCCGAGGGATGTCCGCCGTAGCCGCCATAGCCACCATATCCACGATGGGCCGGGACGACGATGCAGCCGCCGAGAGCGGCGGTCAATGCCACGAATGCAAAGGCACGCACCGCGCTCTTTCGTGTGGATGCGGCAGGCACAGCGGGTGCGACAACAAGACGGCCCATGGGAAACCTCACGCAGTGAAAGTTCCCTCACAACGGCCGGCGGCTGCGGGCGCTGACGTGAAGCAAAGTAAAGCTGCGGGTCGCTCGCTGCGCCCGCAGCCCGGGCCATCAACCCAGGCCAATCGGCGCTGGTGCCGTGTTCACGATCTTTCTGAACAGCGGCGCGTACTCGCCGCTCGGATCATGTCCGGCCAACGGGTCGCGGTTGGCCTCGAAGGCGGCGTTCAGGTCGAGCCAATCCTCAGGCGTCAACGATTCACGTGCTGCCGGCAGCACCGTCGATTCTTCCAACGACATGTGCCGCAGGTACTGCTCGACGTAGCGCCGTGCGGCCGTTTCGAAGGCCTCGCGGCGCGGCTCGCCGAGCAACTCGTACGCCAGCAGGTGGTGCTGCAGATCGCGCACCGAAGACTCGCCGCGCGCGTGGTCTTGGTCGAGGCCGTCGAACACGGCAGCCAGGTCGGGCCGGCGGGCGCGCACCTTGGGAAACAGCAGGTCGCTCTCCTTCGGATGGTGCAGCCGCTCGGGGAACTCGTCGATGTAGAACAACATCGCGCGCAGCACGTCGAAGGGGGGCGCCTTGCGCTCATCGCGCCCGCGGTCGATCAGCATCACCAGCGAGCGAAGCATCGCCGCCAGCGCTTGGTGTTCGGCCTGGATGACGCGGATGGCAGAAGGGTCCATGGCCGCAGGATGCTCGCCTGGCGCGCACACAGCCTTGCCCTGGATCAAGGTTCGCGCGGGTCAGGGCGCTTCTAGAATGAAACCGCATCGAGGTAGCGCGTGATGACACCCCCACAAGAATTCGATTCCGGCCGGCGCGGTGTTCTGGCTGCGGCGCTGGGCGCGGCGCTGCCCGCCGCGGCTCAGACGCCGGGCGCCGAGCGCCCGATCACGCTGGTCGTGCCGTTCGCCCCTGGCGGCATTGCCGACTTGACCGCACGCGCCGTGGCCAAGGAGATGAGTGCGTCGCTCAAGCAAACGATCGTCGTTGACAACAAGCCGAGCGCTGGCGCCATCGTCGGTTCGCAGCAGGTGGCCCGTGCCGCGCCCGATGGTTTGACGCTGCTGCTGATGAGCAACGCCAACGCGGTCAGCGCCGGGCTGTTCCGCAAACTGCCGTTCGATGCACAGAATGACTTCGCACCGATCAGCACGCTCGGGTTCTTCGACCTGGCGCTGTTCGTCGCTGCCGACTCGCCGTTGAAGACCGTTGCCCATCTGCTGACGCGCGCACGGGCGCAGCCAGGCAAGCTGACGATCGGCACCATCGCTGCCGGCAGCACGCAAAACCTCGCCGCCGAATACTTCAAATCGCTCTCGGGCATCGACGCCGTGATCGTGCCGTACAAGGGCACGCCGGCCGTGATCACGGCGTTGCGCGCCGGCGAGATCGACGTCGGCTTCGAAATCCTGGGTCCGATGCTCGGCCAGGTGCAGGGCAAGGTGCTGCGCGCGCTGGCGGTGACGTCGGACCGGCGCTTCGCCGCGCTGCCCGATGTGCCGACGGTCAAGGAATCGGGCCTGCCGAGCTACAACGTGGCGTCGTGGAATGCGCTGGCCGCGTCGGCGAAGACGCCGCGTGCGGTCATCGATCGTCTGCAGCGCGCGGCTGTTCAGGCATTGGCGATGCCGTCTGTTCAGTCGCAATTGCAAGCCCTGGGCGTGCGCGCGCAGGGCGGCACGCCAGAACAGATGCGACAGTTGCTCTCGTCCGAGATCAAGCGCTGGTCCGAGGTCATCGTGCAGGCAAAGATCGAGAAGCAATGATGCCCCCACGCTCGCTTCGCTCGCTGCCCCCCGAGGGGGGGTTCAGCGGCTTCGCATCGGCCGGGCGCCACTGATGTGAACCTGCGCCAACTGGAGAGCTTCGTGCGCGTCGCCGAGCTGGGCAGTTTCAGCAAGGCCGCTCGCGTGCTCGACATTGCACAGCCAGCGCTGTCGCGTCAGGTGCGCCTGCTCGAAACCGACCTGCGCGAAACCCTGTTGTTGCGCAATGGCCGCGGCGTTGCCTTGACGCCGTCCGGGCGGCGCCTGTTCGAGCACGGCGTACAAATCCTGCAGCAGGTGGCACAGGCGCGTGGCGAGCTCGGTGCGCAGCGCGACGCGCCGGTCGGGCAGGTGACGATCGGCCTGCCGCCCTCGATCGGCCGTCGCCTGACACTGCCGTTGATCGAAGGCTTTCGCGCTCAGCTGCCGCAGGCGCGGATCACGGTCGTCGAAGGCTTGAGTTCGTACATCGCCGAGTGGATCGCCAGCGGCCGCGCCGACCTGGGCCTGATCTACAACCCGGAGCCCTCGGCGTCGCTTGAAATCACGCCGTTGCTGCATGAACCGCTGTGCCTGGTGCAGCCCCTGCAGCGTGGCAAGAAGGCCTTGCCAACGACGGTACCGCTGCGCGAGCTTGGCGCGTATCCATTGATCGTGCCCGAGCGCCACCAATCGCTGCGCCGGCTGCTCGAATCGCAGGCCACGCTGGCCGGGGTGTCGCTGGACATTGCCTGCGAGGTCTCGAGCATCCCGGCGATCATCGACCTGGTTTGCGCGCGCATGGGCAACGCGGTGTTGAACGCCAGCGCGGTGGTCGCCTCGGGCCGCGCCGCCGAGCTGGTGGTGCGGCGCATCGTCCGGCCCGAACTGCCGAGCGTGCTCTGCGTGGCGCAATCGGCCACCAAGCCGCCGACGCCGCTGACGCGCGAGGCTCGGCAGATGCTCACCGCGTTGGTGAACCAATTGCCGGCGCCTGAGCGCAAGCTGCGGGGTCATGCCAAAAAGCAATAGCTGCTAGTGGCTGACCTGTCTGGATCGGCATGCCCCGCAGGCCCACAATCGCACCATGGCCAGCCCCCCCATCACCGGTATTTCTTCGATGGCCACGCGTGCCTTGCTGGCGGAACTGACGGTGGCATATGGGTCGCCGGTGTCGATGGAGGCTGTGGGTGGTGTCGACGCCGCCAAGCGCGTGCAAGGCGGCGAGGCCTTTGACGTCGTCGTCCTCGCCAGCGATGCCATCGACAAGCTCATCGCATCCGGCTGTGTGGTCGCCGGCAGCAAGGTCGATCTCGTGCACTCCGGCGTGGCCGTCGCGGTGCCGGCCGGCGCCGCGCCTCCTGACATCGGTTCGGAAGTTGCCGTCAAACGCGCCGTGCTCGCCGCGCCGACCCTCGGCTACTCCACCGGGCCGAGCGGCGTGCAGTTGGCGAAGTTGTTCGAGCGCTGGGGCATCGCCGAGCAGATCGCGGCGCGCCTCGTGCAGGCGCCGCCGGGCGTGCCGGTGGGCGCGTTGGTGGCGCGCGGTGAGGTCGCTCTGGGGTTTCAACAGTTGAGCGAGCTGATGAATCTCGAAGGCATTGACGTGCTCGGCCCGCTGCCACCCGCCATCCAGATCACCACGACCTTCTCGGCCGGCGTCTGCGCGGCCTCGACGCAACCCGACGCAGCGCGTGCGCTGCTCGCCTACCTGGCCTCGCCCGAGGTCGCTCCGATCAAACAACGACACGGCATGGAGACAGCTGCATGATCATCGACATCCACGGCCACTACACCACCGCGCCGAAAGCGCTAGAGAACTGGCGCAACCAGCAGATCGCGAGCCTCAAGGATCCGTCGGTCAAGCCCAAGGTAGCCGACCTGAAGATCACGGACGACGAGCTGCGCGAGACGATCGAAGCCAATCAGTTGAAGCTGATGCGCGAGCGCGGCAGCGACATGACGATCTTTTCTCCGCGCGCCAGCTTCATGGCGCACCACATCGGCGACTTCGAGGTTTCATCGACGTGGGCGGCGATCTGCAACGAGCTCTGCTTTCGCGTCGCGCAACTCTTCCCCGCGCACTTCATCCCGGCGGCGATGCTGCCGCAGTCGCCCGGTGTCGACCCGAAGACCTGCATCCCGGAACTCGTGAAGTGCGTCGAGCAGTACGGCAACGTCGCCATCAACCTGAACCCGGACCCGTCGGGCGGCCACTGGACGTCGCCGCCGCTGACCGACCGCGCCTGGTACCCGATCTACGAAAAGATGGTCGAGTACGACATCCCGGCGATGGTGCATGTCAGCACGAGCTGCAACGCCTGCTTCCACACCACCGGCGCGCACTACATCAACGCCGACACGACGGCCTTCATGCAGTTGATCCAGGGCGATCTGTTCAAGGACTTTCCGACCTTGCGCCTGATCATTCCGCATGGCGGCGGCGCGGCGCCGTACCACTGGGGCCGCTACCGCGGCCTGGCGCAGGAGATGAAGAAGCCGCTGCTCAAAGACCATCTGATGAAGAACGTGTTCTTCGACACTTGCGTCTATCACCAGCCCGGCATCGATCTGCTGACGAAGGTGATCCCGGTCGACAACGTGCTCTTCGCCAGCGAAATGATCGGCGCGGTGCGCGGCATCGACCCCGAGACCGGCCACTACTACGACGACACGAAGCGCTACATCGAGGCGTCAACGCAGTTGAGCGCAGCGCAGAAGCAGCAGATCTACGAAGGTAACGCGCGGCGCGTCTACCCGCGCCTCGATGCCGCATTGAAGAAGAGGGGACTCTGATATGTACGAATTGGGCGTGGTCTATCGCAACATCCAGCGCGCCGATGGGCAAGTGGCGGAGAAGCTGGCCGCCCTCGGCGCTTCCACCGTGCACGAGGCCATGGGCCGCGTCGGCCTGATGAAGACCTACATGCGGCCGATCTATGCCGGCGCGCAGGTCTCGGGCACGGCGGTGACCGTGCTGCTGCAGCCGGGCGACAACTGGATGCTGCACGTCGCGGCCGAGCAGATCAAACCGGGCGACATCGTCGTCGCCGCCTGCACGACCGACAACACCGACGGTTTCTTCGGCGACTTGCTGGCGACCTCCTTCCAGGCGCGCGGTGCACGCGCGCTCGTCATCGATGCCGGCGTGCGCGACGTGAAGTTTCTGACCGAGATGCGCTTCCCCGTCTGGAGCCGCGCGATCAGCTCCAAGGGCACGGTCAAGGCCACGCTCGGCTCGGTCAACATCCCCGTGGACTGCGCAGGTGCACTGGTCCATCCCGGTGACGTGATCGTGGCCGACGACGACGGCGTGGTCTGCGTGCCTCGTGCGATGGCGCAGAAGACGCTCGATGCGGCGCTGGCACGCGAAGCCAATGAAGGCGAGAAGCGCGCCAAGCTGGCCAGTGGCGTGCTCGGTCTGGACATGTACAAGATGCGCGAGCCGCTCGAAAAGGCCGGGCTGCGCTACATCGACTGACATGCGCGTTGCGATCATCGGTTACGGCGAAGTTGGCCGCATCCTTGCGGAGGACCTCGTTCCGCAGGGGCATGCGGTCACGGCTTACGACCTAAAGCTCGCTGGCGAAGCCGGCGGTGCGTTGCGTGAGCATGCGGCGAAGGCGAGCGTCGTGCTCGCGGAGTCGCACGCAGTGGCAGTGCAGGGCGCTGACCTGGTGCTCAGCGCCGTCACGGCGAGCCAGGCCGTCGCGGTAGCGCAGGCGGCGGCGCCGGCGATCGGCAAGGGCGCCTTTTTCCTCGACTTCAACTCGGCCTCGCCGGGCGCGAAGATTCGTGCTTCCGAGATCGTCAATGCCGCCAGCGGACGCTATGTCGAAGGCGCGGTCATGACCTCGATTCCGCCGTACCGCATCAAGGTGCCACTGTTGCTCGGTGGGCCGCACGCGGCGGCGCTCGAACCGGTGCTGAACAGTCTGGGCTTCGCGGCCAAGGTGGCGAGCGAAAAGCTCGGCGTCGCCAGCGCCACCAAGATGTGCCGCAGCGTGATGATCAAAGGCCTCGAAGCCATGATCATCGAGAGCTTCACGACGGCACGCCACTACGGCGTGGAAGATGCTGTCATCGCATCGCTGCAGGAAACCTTTCCCGGTATCGATTGGGAGAAGCAGGGCGCGTACTTTTTTCAGCGCGTCATCGAACATGGCCGCCGCCGCAGCGAAGAGGTGCGCGAAGTCGCTGTCACCGTGCGCGAGGCCGGCCTCATGCCGCACAGCGCCGCCGGCACGGCCGAGCGCCAGGCGTGGGTGGCAGACCTTGCCGACGCGGGCCTCTTCGGCAAACGCGGCACCAAGGAATTTGCGCGAAGCGCGGACTGGCGCGTGGAAGCCGATCGCATTCTCAGCAGGATCAAATCATGACTTTCGAAAAGACTCCGGGCTGGCTCGACTGGTACACCGGTCCGAGCCAACCCAAGTTCAAGCTGCCGCCCGGCAGCATCGATGCGCATTGCCATGTCTTCGGCCCCGGCGACGAGTTCCCCTTCGCGCCCGAGCGCAAATACACACCCTGCGATGCATCGAAGCAGCAGCTCTTTGCGCTGCGCGACCATCTCGGCTTCGCGCGCAACGTCATCGTGCAGGCCTCCTGCCACGGCGCTGACAACCGCGCGATGGCCGATGCCTGCCGCGCCGCCAACGGCAAGGCGCGTGGCGTGGCCACGGTCAAGCGCAGCGTCAGCGATGCCGAGTTGAACGCGCTGCACGCGGCTGGCGTGCGCGGCGTGCGCTTCAACTTCGTCAAGCGCCTGGTGGACTTCACGCCGAAAGACGAGCTGATGGAGATCGCCGCGCGCATTTCCAAACTCGGCTGGCATGTGGTGATCTATTTCGAGGCGGTCGATCTGCCCGAGCTGTGGGATTTCTTCACTGCGCTGCCGAACACCATCGTCGTCGATCACATGGGCCGCCCCGACATCACGAAGCCGATCGACGGCCCCGAGTTCACGCTGTTCCTGAAGTTCATGCGCGAGCATCCGAACGTGTGGAGCAAGGTCAGTTGCCCCGAGCGGCTTTCCGTCAGAGGGCCGAACGCCTTGAACGGCGAACAAGCGGCGTACAAAGACGTGGTGCCGTTTGCGCGCCGCGTGGTCGAGGAGTTTCCCGACCGTGTGCTCTGGGGCACCGACTGGCCGCATCCGAACCTCAAGAATCACATGCCCGACGACGGCCTGCTCGTCGATTTCATTCCGCATATTGCCGTCACGCCCGAGTTGCAGAAGAAGCTGCTCGTCACCAACCCGATGCGCCTGTACTGGCCGGAAGAGAGCTGACCATGGCGCTGCACAAACCTTATCTCGACGTCCCCGGCACGACCATCTTCGACGCCGAACAGTCGCGCAAGGGCTATTGGCTCAACCAGTTCTGCATGAGCCTGATGAAGGCCGAGAACCGCGCGCGATTCAAGGCGGACGAGCGCAAGTACCTCGACGAGTGGTCGATGACAGAAGAACAGAAGCAGGCTGTGCTGACGCGCGACCTGAACCGCGCCATAGCCGCTGGCGGCAACATCTATTTCCTGGCCAAGATCGGCGCCACCGATGGCAAGAGCTTCCAGCAAATGGCCGGCAGCATGACCGGCATGACCGAAGAGGAATACCGCAACATGATGATCAAGGGCGGGCGCTCCGCTGAAGGCAACCGCGTGGTCGGCGAGGACGGCGATGCGCAGGCGCACCGACAACCGCAGGGCGCCGCTGGTGCGCAAAGGAGCAAGTGATGGCCAGGATCACCGCCTCCGTTTTCACGTCGCACGTGCCGGCCATCGGCGCGGCCATCGACCTCGGCAAGACCGAGGAGCCGTACTGGGTGCCGCTGTTCAAGGGCTACGACTTCTCCAAGCAGTGGATGAAGGCCAACAAGCCCGACGTGATCTTCCTCGTCTACAACGACCACGCGACCGCATTCTCGTTGGAGATGATTCCCACCTTCGCCATCGGCTGCGCCGCCGAGTTCACGCCCGCCGATGAAGGCTACGGCCCACGCCCGGTGCCCAAGGTGATCGGGCATCCGGAGCTGGCGTCGCACATCGCGCAGAGCGTGATCCAGGACGACTTCGACCTGACCATCGTCAACAAGATGGACGTCGATCATGGCCTCACCGTGCCGCTGTCGCTGATGTGCGGCCAACCGCAGGCCTGGCCGTGCCCGGTGATCCCGTTCGCGGTCAACGTCGTGCAGTACCCGGTGCCGTCGGGCAAGCGCTGCTTCATGCTCGGCCAGGCGATCCGCAAGGCGATCGAGAGTTACGACGAGCCGCTCAATGTGCAGATCTGGGGCACCGGCGGCATGTCGCATCAACTGCAAGGGCCGCGAGCCGGCCTCATCAACGCCGAGTGGGACAACAAGTTCCTCGACCGCCTGATCGCCGAGCCGGCCGCGCTGGCCGAGGTGTCTCACATCGAGTACGTGCGCGAGGCGGGCAGCGAAGGCATCGAACTCGTGATGTGGCTGATCGCGCGTGGTGCGATGGCCGACATCCACGGTGGGTCCAAACCCAAGCTCGCCCACCGCTTCTTCCATGTGCCCGCGTCGAACACGGCCGTTGGCCACCTGATCCTGGAAAATCCATGAAACCCCCACGCTCACTGTCGCTCGTTGCCCCCCGAGGGGGCTTTCGCCTCCTTGAGGCGGCTCTACGGAGGCTCACATGACCATCAACGTCGCCCTCGCCGGCGCCGGCGCCTTCGGCATCAAGCACCTCGACGCGATCAAGCTGATCGAAGGCGTCAAGGTCATCTCCGTCATCAGCCGCGACCCGGCCAAGACGCAGGAAGTGGCCGACAAGTACGGCATCAAGCATGTCGCCACCGACCTTGCCGACAGCTTGAAGATCAAGGAGGTCGATGCCGTCATCCTGTGCACGCCGACGCAGATGCACGCGGCACAGACGACGGCCTGCCTTGAAGCCGGCAAGCATGTGCAGGTCGAGATTCCGCTGTGCGATGTGTTGAAGGACGGCGAGGCCGTGGCCCGGCTGGCCAAACAGAGCGGCAAGGTCGCGATGGTCGGCCACACGCGGCGCTTCAACCCGAGCCACCAGTGGGTGCACAAGAAGATCGCGGCCAAGGAATTCAACATCCAGCAGATGGATGTGCAGACCTATTTCTTCCGCCGCACGAACATGAACGCGCTCGGCCAGGCGCGCAGCTGGACCGACCACCTGCTGTGGCACCACGCCGCGCACACGGTCGATCTGTTCGCGTACCAGGCCGGCAGCCCGATCGTCAAGGCCAACGCGGTGCAAGGCCCGATCCACCCGGCCCTGGGCATCGCGATGGACATGAGCATCCAGTTGAAGGCCGCCAACGGCGCGATCTGCACGCTGTCGCTGTCGTTCAACAACGACGGGCCGCTCGGCACCTTCTTCCGCTACATCGGCGACACGGGCACCTACATTGCGCGTTACGACGACCTGTTCAACGGCAAGGACGAGAAGATCGACGTGTCGAAGGTGGCTGTGTCGATGAATGGCATCGAGCTGCAGGACCGCGAATTTTTCGCCGCGGTCGTCGAAGGGCGCGAGCCGAACTCGAGCATTGCCCAGGTGCTGCCCTGCTACCAGGTGCTGCACCAGCTCGAGCAGCAGCTGCTCTGAGCATTCTTTCGATCACCACCCCGATCTACCTGCTGATCGGGCTGGGCTACCTCGCCGTGCGCGCCGGCTGGCTGGCGCGTGCCGACATGCGCGTACTCGGCCAGTTCGTGCTGCGCTTCGCATTGCCGGCGCTGCTATTCACGATGCTGGCGCGGCGCTCGGTGGCCGAGATTTTCGATGCGCGTTATCTGCTGGTCTATCTCGGCGGCTCGTTGATCGCGCTGGCCGCCGGCTGGTTCTACGCGCGCCGCCACCCGGCGTCGTACCGCGCCTTTGTCGGCATGGGCATGGCGTTCTCGAACAGTGGCTATGTCGGTGTGCCGGTGCTGCTGCCCTGGCTCGGGCCGGAAGCCGCGGTGGCGATCGCGCTGACGATGATCGTCGAGAACCTGTTGATGCTGCCGCTGGTGCTGACGCTGGCCGAACGCGACGGCGCACGGCGCGCGTCGGTGGCGGCGGCCCTGCGCGACATCGCGACAACGCTGTTGCGGCATCCGCTGGTGCTGGCCATTGCTGCCGGCGTCGTGGTCGCGGCCTTGGGGCTCACGTTGCCGGCGCCTCTGCAACGTGCCGTCGACATGATGGCGCAGGCCTCGGCGGCTGTGGCGCTGTTCGTCATTGGCGGTTCGCTCGTCGGCCTGCAGTTGCAGGGTCAGCGGCTCGACCTGGCCGCGGTGGCGTTGGGCAAGCTCGTGCTGCATCCGCTCGCGGTGGCGGCGCTGGCCTGGTGGCTGCTGGCGGACAACATGCTGCTGCGCACGGCCGCGATTGCGCTGGCAGCGATGCCGATGCTCGGCATCTACCCGGTGCTGGCGCAAAAGCATGGGCACGAAGGGTTTTGTGCGGCGGCGTTGTTGGTGACGACGGTGGCGTCGTTCTTCACGCTGAGTGGGCTGTTGTGGTGGCTGTCGTAAGGGCGGCGTTCACTCAGATGCTGCACCGTGCTGGTTCTGCTCCACCTGACTCCTTGATCCGATCGATGCGGCAGCCGCTGCGCTAGGCTTCGCTTTGCGATGATCACCTTCTTCAGCCCCGCTCAAGCCTTGCACGCCCCGGAGCACGAATTCTTTCGTGGCGAGCGTGTCCCCTGCCACGAAGCCCCGCAACGCGCCGCGTTCGTGCTCGACGCGGTACGCCAGCGTGGCCACGTGTTGCGCGATCCCGACCGTGACGCCGCCGACGTGCTGCAGCGCGTGCACACGCCGCGCTACCTGGCTTTCCTGCAGTCGGCTTGGCCGCAGTGGCTGGCGCTCGACGCGGCCAACGCGGGGCGTCAACCCTTCCCGTCGGTCTGGCCCGTGCGCAGCTTGCGCAGCGACGTCGAGCCCGAGAATTTCGTCGCGCGCTTGGGCTTCTACTCGATGGACAACGGCACGCCGATGTCGGCCGGCACATGGGCCGCTGCCAAAGCCGGCGCCGACGCAGCCGTCAGCGCCGCAGCACTGCTGAACGCCGGCACGCGGGCCGCGTTCTGCGCGACGCGCCCTCCCGGCCACCATGCCGGCGCCGACTTCATGGGGGGCTATTGCTTCCTGAACAACGCTGCCATCGCTGCGCAGGCCTTGCGCGACGGCGGCTGCAAGCGAGTCGCCGTGCTCGACGTCGACTACCACCACGGCAACGGCACGCAGAGCCTGTTCTACGAGCGCGACGACGTGCTCGTCGTCAGCCTGCACGGTGACCCGCGCACCGAGTACCCGTTCTATCTGGGCCATGCCGACGAGACCGGCGCCGGTGCGGGTCTGGGCCACAACCTCAACCTGCCGCTGCCGGCCGGCACCGATACCGCTCACTGGTTCGAAGCGCTGGAGTCGGCCTGCCAGCGCGTGCAACGGCAGCGCGTGGATGCGCTGGTCGTGTCGTTGGGCCTGGACACCTTCACCGGCGATCCGATCTCGACGTTCAAGTTGCAGACCGACGACTTCCTGCGCCTGGGCGCACGGCTGGAGCGGTTGGGCTGCCCAACGGCCTTCATCCTCGAGGGCGGGTATGCGGCGGTTGAGTTGGGCAAGAACGCCGCCAACGTGTTGGACGGTTTCGAGGGCGGCTAGATGCGAAGGTTCAATAGGTGGTTGGTGTCCACCCGGACCGAGTTTGAGAGACTGGAAATCGCCAAGCCCCCAGTTGACTCAAGGAACTCAGCCGAATGGACAGCCATAAGAACGCCCGACTCACGTACGTTCGTCGAATCGAGATGGTTCAGGACATCACCCGGCACGGCCTGAGCGTGCCGCAGGCAGCGGCTGCCCACGGCGTGAGCGCACCGACAGCGCGCAAGTGGCTGGGCCGCTACTTGGCGCACGGCCAGGTGGGATTGGGCGATGCGCCGTCCCGCCCGAACCGGTCTCCCCGTGCCATCGAGCCGGCCAAGGCTTTGGTCATTGTCGAGTTGCGTCACAAGCGATTGACTCAGGCGCGCATCGCCGCGGCGCTGGGCGTATCGAAGAGCACCGTCAGCCGGGTACTGGCCCGGGCGGGCTTGTCTTTGTTGAGCAATCTTGATCCTGTCGAGCCGATCGTTCGCTACGAGCACGAAGCACCGGGCGACATGCTGCACATCGACACCAAGAAGCTCGGCCGCATCGAGCGGCCCAGCCACCGCGGGACCGGCGATCGGCGTGACTCGGTCGATGGCGCGGGTTGGGAGATGCTGTTCGTGGCGATCGACGACCACGCGCGCATCGCCTTCACGGCCATGCATGCCGATGAGCGCACGCCCAGCGCCGTGCAGTTCCTGCGCGACGCGCTGGCGTACTACGCCAGGCTCGGTGTGAGCGTGCGACGCCTGCTTACCGACAACGGCTCGGCGTTCAGATCCAAAGACTTCGCCGCGGCTTGCAACGAGCTCGGTGTGCGGCATCGCTTCACCAAACCTTATCGGCCGCAAACCAACGGCAAGGCTGAACGCTTCATCCAGTCCGCGCTGCGCGAGTGGGCCTACGGCTTCACCTACCAGCACTCCACCGAGCGAACGCAGGCGCTCGACCGCTGGAGCCATCACTACAACTGGCACCGCCCGCATCAGGGCATCGGCGGTGCCGTGCCCATGTCCAGACTCAGCTCGTCAAGAAACAACCTCTTGACGCTTCACAGCTAGACGTGCTTTTGGCACGCGTTCATGCCGCGTTCTTCGCCATGTGATGCGCAGCCCTTCCCAGATGGGCCACGAAGTGCCGCACCGCCGGCGACAGCGCGTTCTGCGGCCGCGACATTGCCACCAGTGACGCCACCAACGGCCCCTCGCGCACTGGCACCGTGACCATGAACTCTGCGGCCAGTGGATGCGCAGCGATCGGCTGCGGCATCAGGCCGACAAAATCGCCACCGCAGATCAGCGACAGCAGCGAGAGCGTCGAGTTCACCAGCGCGCCGGCCGGCGGTGGCGGCAGCCCGTGCTGCGCGAAGAGGTGGCTGGCGTAACCCTGTTCGGCGCTGGTGCCGGTGAAGACCCAGCGCGCGTGCGCCAGCTCGGCCAGTGACCGCGCACGCGCGAGCGGGTTGCCCTTGCCGACCACGACCACCATCGAGATCGGCATCAGCGGCTCGATGATCAGCTCACCCGAGGGGATGCCGGCCGGCAGCGGGCCGATCGCGACATCGACCTCGCCCTTGCGCAGCCGCGAGAGCTGCTCGATGTACAGCTCCTCGTGGATGCGCAGGCGGATCTGCGGGAACTCGCGGCTGAAGGTGCGCAGCGTCTCGGGGATCAACATCATCACGGCCAGCGGCACGGCGGCGACGCTCAAGTCGCCGACCATCTCGCCGCCGAGCTGGCGGATCTGATCGACGGCGGTG
>JANOEG010000320.1:0-7614 GCA_031413095.1 Burkholderiales bacterium
GGCCCACGCTGCGTCGTCCTGCCAGGCGGCGACCCAGCGCGCGCCGGCCAGCAGTTGGGCGATGAAACTCTTGCTCGCCGCGATGCTGGTCTCGTCACCGGCGTGCAATGCAAACGGCCACGCCGCCGCCTGTGCGAGCGGTGAGCCGGCGGCGTTGACAAAGGCCGCGGTGAGCGCGCCGCGAGCGGCGAAGCTGCACGTCGTCTCGACCAGGTCGGTGCTCGCGCCGGATTGCGAAAACGCGACGGCGAGCAGGCCCTCGGTGTGTAGCGCGGCGCCGTGCAGCGTGATCACCGACATCGGCAACGACGTGACAAGTCGTCCCAGGCGCGCCATCACCAGGTAAGCGGCGTAGTGCGCGGCGTGGTCGGAGCTGCCGCGCGCCAGCGTCAGCACCGCGCGCGGCGGCTGGGCGCGCAGCAGTGCGCCGAACTCAGCGTAGCGCTCGCGGTCGAGCGTCAGCGCGCGCGCCGCCGCGTGCGGCGCTTCGCGGATTTCTTCAAGCAGCCGCGACTTCGCCATGAACGGTGTCCCCTTCGACCATGACGCCTTTCACCGCGAGCTGCGCATCGCATTGCACGAGGTCGGCGTAGGCGCCGGGCGCAATCACGCCGCGGTCGGTCAAGCCGAGGTAACTCGCAGCGTGCGTCGAGACCCGCTGCGCAGCCTGCACGAGCGACAGGCCGAGCGGGTCGACGAGGTTGCGCAGCGCCTGGTCCATCGTCAAGGTGCTGCCAGCCAGCGTGCCGTCGGCCAGGCGCACGGCACCGAGGCACTTGCTGACGCGGTGGCGGCCGAGCGTGTAGTCGCCGTCGGGCATCGCCGCAGCCGAGGTTGAATCGGTGACGCAGTACAGGCCCGGAATCGCGCGCAGCGCAGCGTGGATCGCGCCGGGGTGCACGTGCAGCAGATCGGGGATCAGCTCCGCATGCAGCGCGTGCGCCAACGCTGCACCGGCGACACCGGGCGCGCGGTGGTGCAGCGCGCTCATCGCGTTGAACAGGTGCGTGAAGCCGGCCGCGCCTTGGGCGAGCGCCGCACACGCGTCTTCGTAGCTCGCCGCGCTGTGGCCGATCTGCACGCGGATGCCGGCCGCGACGAGCGCGGCGATGGCTTCGAGTGCGCCGGGCAGCTCGGGGGCCAGCGTCAGCACGCGGATCGGCGCGATGGCGTGCAGCACGAGGATATCTTCGAGGTTCGGTGCCACCGCGAACGACGGTTGGGCGCCGAGTTTGTCGGGGCTGATGTAGGGGCCTTCGAGGTGCACGCCGAGCACGCGCGACCCGCCGGCCGTGCGCTGGCGCATCGCCGGCGCGAGCGCGCAGAACGCGGCTTCGATCTCTTCGCGCGGCGCGGTCATCGTCGTTGCCAGCAGCGACGTCGTGCCGTGCTGCGCGTGCGTGCGGGCGATGGTCTGAATCGCCTCTCCAGCCTGCATCGTGTCGGCGCCACCGCCGCCGTGCACATGCAGGTCGATGAATCCGGGCAACAGGATCGGCGTGCTGCTGTCGCGCCACGCGTCGTCCGGCGCCTGGGCGCCTTCGACTGCGGCGATGCGCGAGCCCTCGATGACCACGCGGCCGTGCAGCAGGCCCTGCGGCGTGACGATGAAACCGTCGAAGGTCTTCATGCGGCTTGCGCCAGGTAGAACCACTCGTGCCCCGGCTTCGCGTTGGGGTCGGGGAAGACGATGTGGCCGTCGTGTTCGGCGAGCACGGCCGTGCCATCGGCGCGCGTGGCGATCAGCTCACCTCTGCGCAGCGCATCGAAGCTGGTCCACGTCTTCACGAATCGATCGCCTTCATGCTCGCGATCGACCACCGTTACCAGGCGCAGTCGATCCAAAGGTGCAGCTGGCGGCAACAACGGTAGATCCGCCAATCCCAACAACGCCACCGCCTGCCGGATCGCGCGGTACGCCACCTCGGGCCCGGCCGGGTCTTCATGCTGGCCGCATTCGAGCGTCACCGCGTAGCCGCCTTTCGAGCGCATGTACTCCGTCGTGCCGATGCCGTAGCTCGGGTCGGCATCGGGCAGGCCGCGCGCACGGCGTCGTGCGGCGCCTTGTGCGTACGCGCTCATCCAACCATCGACGATGCGCGGCGGACCGAGATGTTCTGCCAGCCGGCCTTCCGCCGCGGCGTGTGCAAACGGCTCCAGCGTGCCGCGGTTGTTGGCCGGGCCGCGCATCACGAACGGCTGGCCGGGGCTGCGGAACGAATGCAGATCGAGCAGCACGTCGTGCGCGGCGAGCCACGGGCACAGCGCGTTGGCGATGTGGTCTTCGTAAACGCGTGGTGTGTCCGTCGGCAGCAGCCGGCGATTGAGATTGCGCTCGCCCATGCGCGTGCCCTGTGCATACGCGAGTGGGTTCGTCACCGGCAGCAGCGTCAGGCGGCCGCGCTCGATGCGCCATCGCCCGCCATCCAACTCGCCGAGCACGCGCTGAATGCCGCGCGTGCCCGCCGTTTCATTGCCATGCACCGCGCCGAGCACGATGAGTTGCGGGCCGGAGGCGAAGCCGGCGAAGTGGTGAGCTCGAAGCATGCGCCATTGTCTCGCCTGGCGCTTACCGCCTCCTACCCCAGCGAATCGTTGACCTGCTCGTTGAATTCAGCCAGGCTCACCGCGGCGCCGATCTCGCGCGGCAGCGCATCGCGCGCCGAGAACACGCCGAGGATGTGGCCGCCTTCGCCGACCACCGGCAGGTGGCGGAAGCCGCGCTCGATCATGATCAGCACCGCATCGGCGACCTTGGTCTCGGGCCCGATGACCTGCGGCCGCGCCGTCATCACCGCCGACAGCAGCGTCGTCGCCGGGTCGAGCGCCTTGGCGAGCACGCGCGTCATCAGGTCGCGCTCGGTGACGATGCCGAGCAGCGTGCTGCCGGTCTCGATCACCAGCACGCTGCCGCAGTTGGCCTTGGTCATCACGCAGGCGGCCTCGTGCACCGAGGCACTCGGCGGCAGACTCACCAGGTGGCGGCGCGGCATCGACTGGTAGACAGTGCGTTCGGTCATGGGTACTCCTGTTGGCTCAGCGCAGTGCGGCGTTGATCTTCTCGAGCGTCTTGCCGCCCGGGCAGAGCGTCTCGGGCCCCAGCGACGCCAGGGGCACCGCGGCGGTGTTCATCGCGCAGTGCAGGTCGGTGGCGAGCGGGTCGATGTAGAGCAGCCCGGTCACCACCTCGCCGGCCGCGGCTTGGCGGTGCATGTGGTCGAGCGCGGCATGGCGGTCGGTCGGGTCGTAGCTCGCGTGCAGCTTGCGCAGCCGCAGGATCGAGCCGTCGTGCTGCGCCACGTCCACCCGCTCGCCCGGCGCGTAGCTCGTGGTGATCTCGCTGCCCGGGCTGATGAAGTCGATGCGGCTCACCGCCTCGTTGTGCTCGCGCACGTAGTCGTAGCTCTTGGTGCTGCCGCCGTGGTTGTTGAAGGTGACGCAAGGGCTGAGGACGTCGATGAACGCGGCGCCGCCGTGCGACATCGCGCCCTTGATCAGCGGCACGAGCTGCTCCTTGTCACCGCTGAAACTGCGGGCCACGTAGGTGGCGCCGAGCTGCAGCGCCATCGCGACCAGATCGACGGCGGCGTCGTTGTTGACCACGCCCTTCTTGCTCTTGCTGCCCTGATCGGCGGTGGCAGAGAACTGGCCTTTGGTCAGGCCGTAGACGCCGTTGTTCTCCACGATGTAGGCCATGCGAACGCCGCGGCGCATCGCATGCGCAAACTGGCCGAGGCCGATCGAGGCCGAGTCACCGTCGCCGGAGACGCCGAGGTAGAGCAGGCTGCGGTTGGCGAGGTTGGCACCGGTCAGCACCGAGGGCATGCGCCCATGCACGGTGTTGAAGCCGTGCGACGCGCCGAGAAAGTAGTCCGGCGTCTTCGAGCTGCAACCGATGCCGCTCATCTTGGCCACGCGGTGCGGCTCGATGTCGAGCTCCCAGCAGGCCTGCACGATCGCCGCCGAGATTGAATCGTGGCCGCAGCCGGCACACAGCGTCGAGATGCGGCCTTCGTAGTCACGCCGCGTGTAGCCGACCTTGTTCTTGGTCAGTGTCGGGTGGTGCAGCCTGGGCTTGGCGATATAGGTCACGCGTATTCCTTCTTCCACACCATGTTCTTGCGGATCGCACCGGCGATGAAGCGCGCGGTGATGGGCGTGCCGTCGAAGTGCAGCACACGCACCAGGTGTGCCGGGTCGAGGTCGAGCTCATTGACGAGCAGCGAGTGCATCTGGCCGTCGCGGTTCTGCTCGACGACGAACACCTTCTCGTGCGCAGCGATGAACTCGCGCACCGCTTCCGGAAACGGAAACGCGCACAGCCGCAGCGCATCGAGAAACACGCCTTCGGCTTCGAGCACGTCGAGCGCTTCGTGCATCGACGCGCTCGTCGAGCCGAAGAAGATCGCGCCGAAGCGCGTTGGCCGCGACGCCTTGCGCAACACCGGCGGCGGAACCAGCTCCGCCGCGGTGCGGAACTTGCGCAGCAGCCGCTCCATGTTGTAGATGTAGTCCGGCCCCCGCTCCGAATAGCGCGCATAGGCGTCGCGCGTCGTGCCACGGGTGAAGAACGCGCCCTTGCTCGGGTGCGTGCCGGGCAGCGTGCGCCACGGGATGCCGTCGCCGTCCACGTCCTTGTAGCGGCCGAAGTCCTTGCCCGCCTCCAGCTCCATCGCACTCATGACCTTGCCGCGATCGTAGGCGCGGCTGTCGTCCCAGGCGAAGGGCTCGCACAGGCGCTGGTTCATGCCGATGTCGAGATCGCTCATCACGAACACCGGCGTCTGCAGCCGGTCGGCGAGGTCGAGCGCCGCGGCGGCGTGTTCGAAGCATTCGTGCGGATCCTGCGGCAGCAGCATCACATGCTTGGTGTCGCCGTGCGAGGCATACGCGCAGGCCAGCAAGTCGGCCTGCTGGGTGCGCGTGGGCATGCCGGTGGACGGGCCGCCGCGCTGCACGTTGATGATCGTCACCGGGATCTCGGCGAAGTAGGCCAGGCCGATGAACTCGGTCATCAGCGACACCCCCGGCCCCGAGGTCGCGGTGAAGGCGCGAGCGCCGTTCCAGCCCGCACCGACGACCATGCCGATCGACGCGATCTCGTCCTCCGCCTGCACGATGGCAAAGCGGTGCTGGCCGGTGGACGGGTCGACGCGGAACTTCTCGCAGTACTTCTGGAACGACTCGGCCACCGACGACGATGGCGTGATCGGGTACCAGGCCGCCACCGTGGCGCCGCCGTACACGCAGCCGAGCGCGGCGGCGCTGTTGCCGTCCGTGAAGATGCGGGAGCCCACGGCATCGGCACGGCGCACCCGGATGCCGAGCGGCGCCTTCAGATGCTGAGATACGTAGTCGCGGCCGATCTGCAAGGCCTGCAGATTGGCGCCGAGCAGCCGCTCCTTGCCCTTGTACTGCTCGGCGAACAGCTTCTCGAACACGCTCACGTCCATGTCGAGCAGCACCGACAGCACGCCGACGTAGACGATGTTCTTGAACAGCTGGCGTTGGCGCGGGTCGCTGTAGGCGTCGTTCGTGATCTGGGTGAGCGGCACACCGATCACCTGCACGTCGTCGCGAAAGGCCGTGGGCGGCATCGGCCGCGTGCTGTCGTAAAGCAGGTAGCCGCCGGGCTCGATCTCGGCGAGGTCGGTGTCCCAGGTCTGTGGGTTCATCGCCACCATCATGTCCACGCCGCCGCGCCGGCCGGCGTACCCCTTTTCGCAGACGCGCGCCTCGTACCAGGTGGGTAGGCCCTGGATGTTGCTCGGGAAGATGTTGCGCGGCGCCACCGGCACGCCCATGCGGATCACCGCCTTGGCGAACAGCTCGTTGGCCGACGCCGAGCCCGAGCCGTTGACGTTGGCGAACTTGATGACGAAGTCGTTGACCGACTCGATGCGTTTCATACGGCGACTTTCGGTGTCGGCGAGGCGAGCGCTGCATCGCGGCACCGCGGCCCGGCCGGCGTGGTGTACAGCAGCATCTTCTGCATGTCCCAGGCGCCGGTAGGGCAGCGTTCGGCGCACAGGCTGCAGTGCAGGCAGACATCCTCGTCCTTGACCATCACGCGGCCACTCTTCAGGCCGGTGGAGACGTACAGGTCCTGGTCTGCGTTGCGCGCCGGCGCCTTGAGCCGCGTGCGCAGGTCGGCCTCGTCGCCCGGCGCGGCGAAGGTGATGCAGTCCATCGGGCAGATATCGACGCAGGCGTCGCACTCGATGCAGGTGTCGCGGTTGAACACGGTCTGCACGTCGCAGTTCAGACAGCGTTGCGCCTCGCGCCAGGCGGTGGCCTCGTCGAAGCCGAGTTCGACCTCGACGCGGATGCTCGCCAGCGCCTTCTCGGCCGCAGCCCAGGGCACTTTGAAGCGCGTGTCGGCCGAGATGTCGTTGTCGTAGCTCCACTCGTGGATGCCCATCTTCTGCGACATCAGGTTGGCCATCGGCGGCGGGCGCTTCGCCGGATCTTCGCCATGCAGCAGCCGGTCGATCGACACCGCTGCCTCGTGGCCATGGGCCACCGCGGTGATGATGTTCTTCGGCCCGAAGGCCGAGTCGCCGCCGAAGAAGACATGCGGCAGCGTCGCCTGGAACGTCGTCGCATTCAGCAGCGGCAGGCCGTGTTTGTCGAAGGCGATGCCGCTGTCGCGCTCGATCCACGGGAACGCGTTCTCCTGCCCGATCGCCACGAGCACCGTGTCGCAGGGCACGAACACGTCGGCCTCGCCGCTCGGCACCAGGCGGCGTTGGCCCTTGTCGTCGTAGACCGCCTTGACGCACTCGAAGCTCATGCCCTTGAGCTTGTCACCGTCATGCACCACCGCCTTGGGCACATGGAAGTTGATGATCTCCACCTTCTCGTGCAGCGCGTCTTCCTTCTCCCACGGCGAGGCTTTCATCTCGTCGAAGCCGCTGCGCACGATCACCTTCACGTCCTTGCCACCGAGCCGTTTGGCCGAGCGGCAGCAGTCCATCGCGGTGTTGCCGCCGCCGAGCACGATCACGCGCTCACCGACGCTCGTGATGTGGCCGAACGACACCGACGCCAGCCAGTCGATGCCGATGTGGATGGCCGCCGCCGCCTCGACGCGCCCGGGCACGGCCAGGTCGCGCCCGCGCGGCGCGCCGCAGCCGACGAACACGGCATCGAAGCCCTCGCGCAGCAGGGAACGCATCGAGTCGATGCGCTGCCCGCTGCGGAACGTGACGCCGAGGTCCAGTACGAGGTTCGTCTCCTCGTCGATCACCGCCTCGGGCAGCCGGAACTTCGGGATCTGCGAGCGCATGAAGCCGCCCGCCTTGGCCTCGGCGTCGAACACCGTCACGTCGTAGCCGAGCGGTGCCAGGTCGCGCGCCACCGTCAGCGACGCCGGCCCCGCGCCGATGCAGGCGATGCGCTTGCCATTGCTCGGCGCGCGCGTGGGCATGCGCGCACTGATGTCGCCCTTGTGGTCGGCCGCCACGCGCTTCAAGCGGCAGATCGCCACCGGTTCCGGATGTTCGCCGTTGTTCTCCTCGACGCGGCCGCGCCGGCAGGCGGGCTCGCAGGGCCGGTCGCAGGTGCGGCCAAGGATGCCCGGAAAGACGTTGGACACCCAGTTGATCATGTAGG
>JANOEG010000321.1:0-7243 GCA_031413095.1 Burkholderiales bacterium
GGCCACGCGCCTGCTCGACAGCGAAGGCAAGGTCGATGCACGCAGCGGCAGCGCCAGTGCCTTCCACTTGTCCGAGCTGTACACGCGCCTGACGCGCGAAGTCTGGAGCGAACTCGGCAAGAGCGGCGACATCAGCGCGCCACGCCGCGAGTTGCAGCGCGAACACATCAACCGGCTGTCGACGATGCTGCTGCGGCCGACGGCGTCCAGCCGCGCCGACGCGCGCAGCCTGCTGCGCGTCGAAGCACAAGGCTTGCTGGCGCGCATGAATGGCGCGAGCAAACGTGCGGGTTTGTCAGCCGAGGCGCGCGCGCATCTGGCCGACAGCGCCGATACGCTGACGCAGGCGCTGCAAGCCAAGTTGCAGCGCGTCGGCGTCTAGCCGCGCTCGCTTCGTCGGCGGCGCTGCGGCTCGACCCCGCCTTTCCGTGGCCCGTCGCACAGGGCGGCCGGCGGCTGTGCTCCGGCGCGCCGATGCGGCTATCGTTACCGCATGTCCAGCCCCGCCACCGCCCCCGACGTGCCGTTCTGGCGCCGCTTTGTCGCCGAGCTGACGCTGCGCCGGGTGGCCTGGGCGGTGGGCTGGGCCCTGGTCGTGGCGCTGCTGCTGTCGCCGATCTTCCAGCCGTCTTTGTGGGTCGTCTTCGGCCGTACCCTGTTCGTCGCGGTGGTGGTGCTGATGGCCTACACCGCCGCCGGACAGTGGCGCCGCGCGCCGTTGCCGAGCTGGGGCCTGCAAGTGTTGGCGGTGGTGCTGGCCGCGCCGCTGGCTACGCTGCTCATGTATGCCGTGACCGTCGGCGGCGACATGTCGATGATGTTCGGTCCCGGGCGCGTCAGTGGCATGCTGTTGATCGGCAGTTGCGCCGTGGCGCTTGGTCTGGTCACCGGGCTGGGTTCGATGGTGCGCGAGCGCGAGGCCCAGGCCAGCGCGCAGGCGCTGCAGTTCGCGCTCGAACGCGAGACGCTCGAGCGCCAGGCCGCGGATGCCAAGCTCGCCGTGTTGCAGTCGCAGGTCGAGCCGCATTTCCTTTTCAACACGCTGGCCAATGTGCAAGCGCTGGTCGAGAGCGGCTCGCCGCGCGCCGCGCCGGTGCTGGCCAGCCTGATCGCCTACCTGCGCGCGGCGATGCCGCAACTGCACGAGGGGGCGCCGACCCTGCAGCGCGAGGAAGCCCTGGTGCGCGCATATCTCGAGTTGATGCAGATGCGCATGCCGGATCGGCTTCAGTACAGCCTGGCTGTCGATCCGAGCCTGCACACACTGCGCGTGCCTGCGATGACGCTGTTGACGCTGGTCGAGAACGCAGTGCGCCATGGCATCGATCCGAGCGAGGCCGGTGGCCGCATCGACGTCGGCGCGCGGAGCGATGCTGCCAGCGGGAGGGTCTGCCTGTGGGTCAGCGACACCGGACGTGGCATTGACGAAAGCAAAGCGCCAGGCACGGGACTGGCGAACTTGCGTGAGCGGCTCGCGGCGGCGTATGGTGGCCGCGCCACGCTGACGCTCTCGGGCGTCCAACCCCATGGCGTGCGAGCGGAGATCGAACTGCCAGACATGACAATCCCTCACTCGCTTCGCTCGCACTCCCCCGAGGGGAGGCTCGGGCCGGACGCTTGGGAGCGGCCCGGCGCTGGCCCGAGCGATGCCTGAGATCACCGCGCTGATCGCCGACGACGAGCCGCTGCTGCGCCAGCGCCTGGCCTCGCACCTCGCGCTCGCCTGGCCTGAACTGCGCATCGTGGCCGAGGCACGCAACGGCCGCGAGGCGGTCGAACTGTTCGAGACGCATGCGCCGCAGATCGTTTTCCTCGACGTCCACATGCCCGGCCTGTCGGGCCTCGACGCCGCACGCTCGATGGTCGGACGCACGCAGATCGTTTTCGTCACCGCCTACGAACAGTACGCCGTGCAGGCCTTTGAACAAGGCGCGATCGACTATCTGGTCAAGCCGTTCGATGAAGCGCGGCTGGCCCAGACCGTGGCCCGGCTGCAGGAACGCTTGAAGCCCGCCCCGGCGACCGACGCCACGCCGCTGGACGCCTTGCTCGAACGCCTGTCCGCGGAGTTGCGCGGCCACGGCCCGGCGCCGCGGCATCTGCAATGGATCAAGGCTTCGGTGGGAACGACGGTGCGGTTGATCCCGGTGGAGCAGGTGCACTTCATGCGTTCGGACGAGAAGTACACGCTGGTGGTGTGGGACGGCGGCGAAGCGCTGATCCGCAAGACGATCCGCGAGCTCGCCGACGAGCTCGACCCCGAACGCTACGTGCAGATCCACCGTTCGGTGATCGTCAACCTGGCGCGGGTGACGCACGTGACGCGGGGCTTGAACGAAACGGCCGAAGTGCATCTCGACGGGCGCAATGAAACGTTGCCGGTCAGTCGCAGCTTTCTCCACCTGTTCCGGCAGATGTGACCTGAGAAAAAAAGCGGGCCGCGCAAGCGGCCCGCGAGGAGCAAGGTTCCGTTGATTGGGTTGTGCCCGCGGAACCTGGAGGATCGGTCATCGATCAACGCCACGTTCCAAGCGAAAGAACAGGGCGCGAATGAACTCTATGCAGCTCGCGGAGTGCGGGCCAGCCGCTTGCGACGAACTGCAGAAAGCGCGACATGAGCTGCGATCACAACGGATTGCTGGTCTGGTGTGACGTTTGCGCCAGCAGGCTGTCGGCCACCTGACCACGTTGCGCCAGCGTGTCGATGCCGGCGAGCATCGAGCCGGTGATCAGTGCGGCCAGTGCGAAAGAGAAGAGGCGCGGGGCGATGCGGGTGGTGTTCATGGTGCGTGCTTCCTGGGAGGTGTTCAGCTTGTCGATGGCTGAACTCTAGGCAAGCACACCGCACCTTGAAAGCGCGCTGCGATGAAGCGCGCCAAGCGCGCGATGAAACGCAAGGGCCGCGGATGAACCGCGCGTCAGATCGGCTGCGTGCGCAGCGTCAACCACGCCAGCGAATCGCCCGAGACGCGCGGCGCGAGGCGTTCGCGCACCGTCGCGTGGTAGGCATTGAGCCAGGCGATCTCGTCGGCGCGCATCAGCGCCTTGTCGATGCAGCGCGTGTCGATCGGGCAGAGTGTGAGCGTTTCGAAGTCGAGGAACTCGCCGAACTCGTTCGTCGGCCCGGCGACGTTGAGCACCAGGTTTTCGATGCGCACGCCCCACTGGCCGTCGCGGTACAGCCCCGGCTCGACTGAGGTGATCATGCCCGGCTCCATCGCCATGTGGGCGTCGGGCACGGCCTTGCTGATGCTCTGCGGGCCTTCATGCACATTGAGGAAGTAGCCGACGCCGTGGCCGGTGCCGTGGCCGAACTCCATCGCCTCGGCCCAGATCGGCGCCCGGGCCAGTGCGTCGAGCATCGGGCTCAGCGTGCCGCGCGGAAAGCGTGCGCGAGACAGGCTGATGGTGCCTTTCAAGACCAGCGTGTAGTCGCGCTTCATCGCCGCGCTGGCCTGGCCGATCGGCCAGACGCGTGTGATGTCGGTCGTGCCGCCGAGGTACTGGCCGCCGGAGTCGATCAGCAGCAGGCCGTTGCCCTTGATCTCGGCATGCGAATCTTTCGTCGCCCGGTAGTGCGGCATCGCGCCGTTGGCGTTGAAGCCGGCGATCACCGGGAAGGACAGGCCGACGAAGCCTTGGCGTTTCGCGCGCTCGCCGGAGAGCTTTTCGTCGATGGTCATTTCAGTGATGCGCTCACCGCGTGCCAGCGCCGCGTCGAACCAGGCGTAGAAGTGGCACATCGCGGCGCCGTCTTCGATCATGGCCTCGCGGATGTGCGCGGCTTCCTCGGCGGTCTTGCGGCTCTTGGCCAGCGTGCTCGGGTTGATCGCTTCGATCACCTTCACGCCCGCTGGTACCTGCTCGCGGAAAGCCAGCGTGATGCGCTTCGGATCGATGAGCAGTGTGGCGGCGGGCGTCAGTGCCGCGAGTGCCTTGGCCGCACCGGCATAGTCGGCGAGGGTGATGCCATCGGCCGCCAGTTCGGTGGCCAGCGCCTCATCGATCTTGCCGGCGCCGATGAACAGCGTGGCTTTCGACCGCTCGATCAACAGGTGCGCCAGGAACACCGGGTTGTAGTCCACATCGGCGCCGCGCAGGTTGGTGATCCAGGCCACGTCGTCGACCGTCGACACGAAGTGGTGTGTCGCGCCGTGCCTGGCCATGCTTTCTCGGACCACCGCCAGCTTGGCCGCGCGCGGCGTGGTGGCGTGCGGCGGCTGGTGCGCATAGACGCGGGCTTGCGGCGTCGCGGGGCGGTCGTCCCACGCGCTGGCCAGCACGTCGCCGCTGGTGCGCAGCGTGATGCCAGCGGCATCGAGCGCCGCCTTCAACTGCTGCGCCGCGGCCAGGCCGAGCACCTGGCCATCGACAGCCAACGTGCCGCCATTGGCAATGTTGGTGGCGATCCAGTCGATGTGGTGCGTGGCCGCGCCGGTGGGGATCTTCACCAGCTCCACCGTGCTGCCGCGCAATTCGTTCTCGGCCTGCGTCCAATAGCGGCTGTCGGCGAACAGTGCCGCGCGATCGGCCGTGACGACCAGCGTGCCCATCGACCCGGTGAAGCCGGAGAGCCAGACGCGCCCCTGCCAGCGCTCCGGCAGGTACTCCGACAGATGCGGGTCGGACGACGGCACGAGCAGCGCTGCCAGGCCCTGGGCGCGCAGCGCGTCGCGCACGCTTTCGAGTCGAACGGGGATCGGCGAGGTGCGGGTGTCCATGCAGGGGCTCCGGTTCGGTGGCGCGGCGGCCTCGTGGGCCGCGCGCAATCAAGGAGCGTCGATTGTAGAGAGCCGCTACTTCGGCGTGGCCCGCCAACTACCCTCGACCGTGACGCCTTGCCCTGCAGGGGCGGTCCACATCAGACACCAGTCGTTTCGGCGATCGACGGTGTGTTGCGCGCGGTCTTCGGCGGCTGCCTTGCGCTCGACGGGCATCAGCACTTGTGTGCCCACATGCTGATGCAGGTTGAAGTCGACTGCCGCGCTGGCCTTCCACTCCCAGGCCAGCGTGTCGCCGGCTTGCAATGGCCTGCAGACCTCGCCGACCTTGCCGGCGGCGATGGTCAGCGCAATCGGTTGGCCCTGGGCCAGAGCGGAAGTGATCGTGGCGAGGGCGAGGAGGGCGGTGGCGACGGGCTTCATGGGCGCTTGGCGTTGCAGAATGCGGCCACGATAACGCAGACGAGCGCGATGACCTTCTCCAACAAGACCCACGACGAAACCCTCGACGAAGCGCTGGCGCGCAACGTGCGCGATGCGTTGGCCGAAGACATCGGCCGTGCTGATTGGACCGCGATGCTCGTCCCCACAGGCCGGCGCGTCGGCGCGCGCGTGATCGCCAAAGAGGCGGCAGTGATCTGCGGCCAGCGCTGGTTCGACGGCTGCGTGGCCGCGCTCGATCCGAGCGCGGTGGTGCGATGGGCCCTGGCCGAAGGCGCGGCCGTGATGCAGGGCACGGAGGTCTGCCGCATCGAGAGCGACGCGCGCGCGCTGCTGTCCGCCGAGCGCAGTGCCTTGAATTTTCTGCAGATGCTGTCCGCCGTGGCGACGACGACACGGCGTTATGTCGACGCCATTGCCGGCCTGTCGCCGAACTCGAAAGGCTGCTCGATCCTCGACACGCGCAAGACGCTGCCAGGTCTGCGCCAGGCGCAGAAGTACGCGGTGCGAGTCGGCGGGGGGCGCAACCAGCGCCTGGCGCTGTGGGACGGCATCCTGATCAAGGAGAACCACATCGCTGCCGCTGGAGGCATCCGCGCTGCGCTCGATGCGGCGAAGGCGTTGAACGCCGGCGTGCCGGTGCAGATCGAGGTCGAGTCGATCGCCGAGCTGGAAGAGGCACTGGCCTGCGGCGCGACGAGCGTGCTGCTCGACGACTTCAGCCTGGACGACATGCACCGCGCGTACGCCATCACCCACGGCCGCGCGCTGCTCGAAGCCTCGGGCAGCGTCGATATGGACCGCGTGCGCGACATCGCCCGCACCGGTGTCGATCGCATCTCGATCGGCAAGCTGACGAAGGATGTGAAGGCGATCGACCTGTCGATGCGGGTCGACGTCTCTTAAGCCGTCTGCAGCCGCCGCCGCACCATCTGGATGTGGCTCTTCAAGGCGTAGAGCTCATCGGTGTAGGACAGCGGCACCTGGATCGCGTTGACCTTGTCTTCGATCGCATCGAGCCCGTCGAGCAGTTCCTGGGCCGGGCGCAGGCGCGCGTCGGACTCGATCTGGCGGAGCTGCGCGTACCAGCGATAGACGCGCGAGCGGATGCGCAGCTCGACGATCGGCGGCACGATGCGCGACAGCGGCAGCAGCACGGCGACGATCGACAGCATGGCCAGCCACATGCGGTCGATCAGGTTGGCCAGCCAGAACGGCAGGTAGCGCTGCAGCCACGGCACGCCGCTGCGGTAGAAGCGCTCGGCCTCGGGCGCAAGAGCACGTTCGCCGTCGCGCGCGTTCGGAAAATCGCCCTTGCGCTGGAACCAGCCCGAGTTGCCGTGGACCTCGCGCGCCGCCTGCATGAACAGCTGCGCCAGCGCCGGGTGCAGGCCCTCGCGCACCACCAGCGTGGCCGTCGGCGCGACCATGCGCACATCGGCGGCCGGCATGTCGCGCGCCAGATCGACCACTCCGCGCGGCAGCGTCACGGCGGACAGGAAGCCGAAGCGGCGCGTGTAGGCGTCGGCCTGCGCGAAGTCGAAGAGAGCGATGCCCGGTGTCTGCAGCAGCATCTGCACCATCGCCGACTCGGGCGCCGAGGCCAGCACCAGCGCATCGAGACGGCTTTCGAACAGCTCGACCACGGCCGGCGTGACCGGCTGCTGCGACAGCGCGATGGCGTTGGCATCGATGCGGTTGGCTTCGAGCAGCCGCTTGGCCAGATGCGGCACGCCGCTGCCGGCCGCGCCGATGTTGACGCGCCAGCCTTCGAGTTGGGACAGGCTGTCCAGCGTCGGCTTTTTCAGCAACCGCTGAGCGCTGTCGGTTCGGTAGAACAGCCACACCGGCTCGTAGAACATGCTGCCCAGGGATTGCAGGGTCGCGTCGGCGTCGGGTGAATCGCTCGCGCCGCCCTGCACGAAGCCGATCTGCACGTCCGACGAGGCGTCGCGCAGCAGCGCCAGATTCTCGGCAGCGCCCTGCGTGCCGCGAAGTTCGACTGTGATGCCGTGCTGCTTCAGCCGCTCGGCGTAGCGCTGGCCGAATTCGGCATACGCGCCCTGCGCCACGCCGGTGGC